>JBJTGE010000288.1:0-11519 GCA_046093785.1 Spartobacteria bacterium | reverse complement strand
GGCGCGCGGTGAAAATCGGCGCTGACGGAGCAGCGCCCTCCCGGAGGGACGACCTCTGTGTCGTCCGATTTTTTCGTTCGATGCGTGAACGATTCCGATGACAAGGCCGCGCTGGCGCGCGGGGAAAATCGGCGCTGACGGAGCAGCGCCCTCCTGGAGGGACGACCTCCGTGTCGTCCGACTTTTTTCTCGGTCGATGCGTGAACGATCCCGATGACAAGGCCGCGCTGGCGCGCGGTGAAAATCGGCGCTGACGGAGCAGCGCCCTCCCGGAGGGACGACCTCCGTGTCGTCCGACTTTTTCTCGGTCGATACATGAACGATTCCAACGACAAGGCCGCGCTGGCGCGCGGGGAAAGTCGGCGCTGATGGAGCAGCGCCCTCCAGCAATTTTGATTAGCTTTTTCGGAAGACTACCACGCGGTGGGTATTGGTGCCGCCTTTGTTGTTTTCGATGCCCCAACAGCGGGAGGTTTTTGTGAACGAGTGGGAGTGGATGAGAATTTGCACTGCATCGAGTCCGGCGGCTTGGCCGCAGGCGAGGACATGTTCTTCGAGGAGGATTTTTCCACGGCGGATTTCACCCACTTCCACGGCGGCGTGTCCTCCAGGGCGGAGGATGCGTTCGATTTCAATCATCGCGCCTGTGAGCATGACCTTCCATTCTTCCAGTGACCGCGTGCAGCGTGGAACGACTTCGGAATCGATGCCGGCGAACCAGCAGCGCATCCAGTTGTCGCGTCTGTAGTCAACCACATCGAGGAAGGGCGGGGATGTGACGACCAGCGCCACGGAGTTATCGTCCAGAGCGCCTCGACAGTTCGCGCAACCGGTCCAGAGTCGGTGGTTTCCCGATAGATTCGGCCTTGAGGCATGCCGGAGGAGTGACCGGGATTTTTTCAAAATAATCGCAGCGACATCGCGTGGAGGTGGTATCAAATTATGGCGTTTATTGAGTGCGAGTTGCGCTGCGGCGGTGATGGCTTGATTTGGCGGAAGCGTGCGGACGGAGAAAAATCCCGGCGAGTGGCCGGTGAGTCGCGTGAGGGCAACCATGCGAATCCAAGCGGAGACTCGATCTGGCGGGTGCTCAAGAAATGCAGTGCGAAGCAGGCAGATTTTCCGAAGCGTTTCGGGATGGAAAAAAGCCAGCAGTTCGGCCGGAGCGTGGATGTCCCTTTGCCAATCAAAAACATCGAGCCAATCGGTGATTTCCTCGAATGCTGGCGGATCGAGTCGCGGAGCGGCCAGCATTTCTCCGAGTGGATTCGCATCGGATCCCATCGCGATGCGCCCGCGCAGGGCGGCCTCCAGAGGCGTGGTGCCGCGACCCATGAAGGGATCGTAGACGGTTTCGCCGGGAGTGGTGAATCGATCGATGAAAAATCCTGCCAACTCGGGTTTGAAGCAGGCGCGGTAGGGAATCTCATGCAGCGAGTGTGAACTCCTTTGGTTTGAGGTCCAAAACTCGCCTTCATTCGCCCGAAGTTTCATCCTATTTTTTCAGGCAGATGTTTCGCGTCGTTTGCCAAAATGTGTGAAAGCCAATCTGCTTATTTGCAAAAAAACGCCCAGATGATTTGGTGGGCACGAATTATTCTGAAATAGCAACAAGCCATTCTTGGAGGCTGCCGTAGATTCCCATTCGCATCAGAGCCAATTCTCTTGGATCATCAAGGTCGCCAGGAGCGCGAGAGAGTTCTGCGTCGGTGAATTGATGGATTTCTGCAAGGGCGAGGCGGGATTGGTTGAGTGCGCTGAGCCAGTTGTCAATGTGAGCGCGGGGAATGGTGAAATGCAGCGAACCATCGGGGTTTTTTTGCGCGCTGCGGAGGTCGGCTGCCACGGATTCGCGCGCGGCGAGGAAGCTGTCGTGCAGGTCAGGTTCCACTAGGGATTTCCAGTCATCCAGCAGGTCGCTTTCTTCGTTGTCATCGGTGGGTTGCGGAAACAGGCGCGATTCGACCAAGGGATCTCCTGACTCCACCGGCTCCCGGACCGAGCAGAGTATCTGGTAAAATGAATTTTCCACATGATCGAAGGAAACTGAGCCGTTCGGGAGTATTTGAATTTTGATCATTTTGCCTAATTTTCCCTCCGTCCTCTGTGGTTTAAAAAATTACGGTGTCGGCGCTTTTTCCAGCGTGGCGAGGAGGAGGTGCGCGTGGAGTTGTTGGACATAGAGTTCGGCTTGCTCGCGGGAGCCGGACCAAACCATGGATCGGCCTTTATTGTGAACTTCGAGCATGTGCCTTTCGGCTTTCTGCTTTGAAAAACCGAGGACACGGCGAAAGACGAGTGTGACATAGCTCATGAGATTCACCGGGTCGTTGTGGACGATGACCGACCAGACGGAGTCGAGGTCCGATTTGTCTTTGGTTTCGATGTCCGGTGTTTCCAGTGTGGCCATGGTATTCAGGCGGCTCGGAAGATCGAGGGTTCGCAGGCGGGAATGGCGGAGAGGCAGTCCTCGATGACCCTCCAGAGTTCATCAACCCGGGCTGTGCGCATTTCGGCGAAGACAAGGCCGGCGGCAACGATGTCTTTCGGAAAGTGAAAAATGGACGCGCGTGCTGCAAACACGGTCGCCATGTGCCCCGGTGAGTCGCCGCAAGTAATGGCACGCAGAAACTTTTCGAGCCCATGCTCGCCGGCCGGAGCATGCATGGATGCGGCGATCAGTCGCCCTGCGGCCCGGCTTTTTTTTGCAAGCGGTCCCGCAAGCTTCGCGTCAAGCGCGGCATCTGCGGCCACCATTTCACGGTATCCTTGTTTTCCAGCCAACCAAGCGGCTGCCATGGCGGGAACGAGCACGGGAACAAAAACGGAATCCCTCCACTGCCTGCGTTGCTGTTCATTTTCAGCATCCCCGTCGAAAGTGATGGTCCCAAGAGTTGCCAGATCGGGTGCACAGAGCCTCACCAGACGGAAAATCTCCGCCCTCATCTCAAGGAGTGTCTGGTCGCCCGCTGGTTTCATTGCGGGAATCTATCACTTTGTTTTATTCCTGCAGAAAGAAAAAACAGACAGCCCCATTGCTGACTTAGATCTCAAAGCAAGGCCCAGACGCTCGCCGAAGGGGAGGTGCCCAAAAAATCGGGTGGAGGCGGGACTCGATGGAAGTTCGTTTTTGCAGGCAGAACGCCTCGGGCGCACTGGATAAGTGCGGATTCATCCCATGCGGTGAAATTTGTTGAGAGGAGAATCGCCGCGCCAGGTAAGCACAGTTGGTGCGCGCATTCCAGCAGGGCGGGAAAGTTCCGCTCGAAGCGAAATGTTTTTCCGGAGCCGCTGCGGCCGAAGGTGGGCGGATCGAGAATGATCGCATCAAATTTTTCCCCGCGTTTGATCAGGCGCCGGAGAAAGGCGGGGACATCCTCAGGAATGAAGCGGTGTCCCGAAGGCGGGATTTGGTTCACTTCGAAGTTTCTCCGGCCGCGTTGGAGGGAGGATTTGGAAACATCCACGCTCAGTGTTTCCGCTCCGACACTCGCGGCCGCGACCGAAAACGCGCAGGTGTAGGAAAAAGTGTTGAGAACGCGCCGGGGCCTGCGTTCCCTCAAAAAAAGGCGGTTCAAACGCTGGTCGGGAAACAGCCCCGGCGAGTAGCTGGCGCTGAAGTCCACTTCGTAGAGAAGTCCGCTCTCGCTCACCATTTCGAGCGGCGAGGATTGAGGGTCGCCACTGAGCAGGACTGGCGTGTCTCGCTCGCCGGGATTTCTGACGAGTTGCCGCACAAAGACGCGTTGGGGATTCCATCCTGTCTGGGTAATCGCCGTTGCGAGCGCATGGGCATCAGGTCCTGGCCGCAAGGAAATGAGAGCCGTTTCGCCAAAGCGTTCGATCCAAAAACCGTGGCCTGATGCGATGCGGAAGGCATTCGTCCCCTCCTCGAGGAGATTCTCTGCGAGTTGCTGTGAAATCCAATTTCCCGCAGTGCTCATACGGTTGGCACGAAGGGAGGGATGGGGCAATCCACCGTGTCTGCAATGGCGCGGAGCAACTCAAACTGTGTGTCGTTCACGACACCATCGTGGACGACCGCGACCGAGCATGCGGTGAGGATGGTTTTTTTGATGGCGAGTGAAGCCGTGGCGAGGTCCTCGAGGGCCTTGTCGAAATCCTTCAAGTTCACGCTCGACTGACGGGCAAGGGGAAAGGCCGCCGCTGCTTTGCCGAGCTTGGAAACTCCGGCCTGAAAAGCTGCGTCCAGCGATGTGGAATCACCATCATCCGCATTCGCAATCGCCGAGAGCAGGGTGCCGGTATCCGGCAGCAAAGGGACCAGAGAACGGTGTTGCACACGCTGCGGTCGGGCGCCGGAGAAGGCCGCGTCGAGATGCCGGAGAAGGAGCTTTTGTAGCGTGTATTCGAAGAGGTGGATTTGCCCGTCCGCTTCGATGAGTTGGCGCACTCGACTGCTGAAGACGCTGTATTGCTCAAGCGAAAGACCACGCAGCACCGGAATCGCGAGATCGACGAGGCTGATCTTCTGAGCGGAGTTCAGTTGGCTGCGGCGGGCGAACATTTCGCCGATTTCTTTTTGCAAGGCGGCGTCTGGCTGCAGAATGGCCATCTGTGATTCCCTGACCGACTCCTCCTCGGAAAGCAGAAGCGCAAAAACCAAAGCGCAGGCGCTGTGTATCTCCCGCAGCGCCGGCTTTGAAAACTCGGGCAGTCCGGCGAGCAGCGAGGTCGCCGCTGCGAGTTGGGCATCGCCTGAAAAACGCGGCGCAGCCGAAGCAAGCGGCGGCGCGGCGGGGGAGGCGGCCTGTGCGTCGAAGTCGGGAGCGATCTCTGCGATGCGTTGCTGGATCGGTGGATGTGTCGCAAAGAGCCCCAGCCAAGCCTCGGCCATTCCATTTCCAAAAAACATATGACTCGCCTCCTGAGCTTTCGGATGCTCCAACCGCGACGAGTGCGAGGCGATCTTGGAAAGCGCACCGGCAAGGCCGTTTGGATTGCGCGTGTATTGAACCGCCGAGGCGTCGGCCAGGAACTCCCGCTGGCGGCTCACGGCCGCCTTGATGAGCTTTCCAAAGAAGACGCCGATCCAGCCCACAATGTAGAGCACCAGACCTCCAGCCACGAGCGCTGCCACAATCGAGCCGCCGTTCTTGTCATTGCTCGAGCGCGGACGGCTTGTCAGCGCAAGACGCATGAGCACCCCGCCGAGCAATGCCAGAAAAAGGATTCCGTTCAGCAAGCCCATGAGCCGAATGTTGAGCCGCATGTCGCCATTCAATATGTGGCTGAACTCATGGCCGATGACGCCTTGAAGCTCGTCCCTCGTCAGGCGTGTGATGCATCCGCGCGTGACACCCACAGCGGCGTCCGCTGTCCCGTAGCCTGCGGCAAACGCATTGATGGACTCCTCGTCGAGCACATACACCTGCGGCACCGGCACCCCCGAGGCGAGGGACATCTCCTCCACCACATTCAGAAGCCGCCTCTCGTCCGGGTCTGTGGTTGAGGGATTCACCGGCACGCCTCCCAGCATTTCGGCGACGGCCTTTCCGCCTTTCGAGAGCTCCGCAATTTTCACCAAGCTCCCGATGACCACCGAAAGCAAAACCCCGCCCGCTGTGAAGCCAAGCAGTTCCCAATCATCGAGCGCCTGGCCGAGAAGGAGGCTGAATCCCACATGCAACACCGCAATGATGCCTGCAACGGCCAGCACAAAATAAAAAACCAGCCACTTCGTCTGAAGCCGGGCCTTTTCCTGTTTCTCAAAAAAATCCATCGGCTGCGTTCGTTTGCGCGGCTTTTGCGCGCTTGGGAATTATTGCCCTGTTGGCGGTCAGCGCGACCAGTCGAGGGCGCCTTTCTTGATGGCATAGACATAGCCGAAGAGCAGGATCAGCACAAAGCTCAACATGCTCCACAGAATCGTCGGGCCAAATCGCGCCACATAATCCTGGAAAATCACAGCCCATGGATACATGAACACAATCTCGATATCGAAAAGAATGAAAAGCATCGCCACCAGGTAGAACTTCACGCTGAAACGCGGCTGCCCGCTCTGCTCCGGCACCATGCCGCACTCGTAAACCATGTCCTTCGTGGCATTCCGCTTGCCATGCCGTCCAAGAGCCAGATTGGCAATCATCGCCACAGTGGCGAACCCAACGGCAACGATCACATGCAGCAACACGGGAAGATAGGTCTCTAACATGCCCTCCCGTCTAATCGCTCCGCCCCCCTCCGGCAACTTCTAAAAACACCCCGTCCACTCCAGACCACCCCGATAGAAAAGAAAAAAATTTGGACGATCTTCCAAATTTTTTGTCTTTCGTATAGTGAGCGCGGGGTTTTGCTTCGATGTGGATGATGCTTGCGCGGAGGGGCGGCAGGCATTCCAATCCGGCCTCTCCGTCAAATATTGCATGGGCATTTTCAACATTCTTTCGCCGGTTCTCCTGTTGGTCGTTCTCGGCATCGTTCTGGCCCGTGTGCGATTCACCGGACCGGTTTTCATGGGGGAGTTGAACAGGTTCACTTTTTATGTCGCGCTGCCCGCATCGCTCTTCCGCGCGGCGGCGACTTCCGGTGACTCCGGGCCCGAGTTGGCGGGGATTCTGGGGACGCTTTTGAGCGCCTCGCTCCTCGCGGCCGTGGCCGGTTGGATGGCCTCGATGGTGCTGAAACTTCCCACATCCTGCCATTCCGCCGTGTCGCAGTCCTCCTTCCGCTCCAACCTTGCCTATATCGGCCTGCCTGTGCTGGCCTACGCCTTCGAGGGCCTGCCCGACGCGAACAGCCATTTCGCCACGGCTGTCGTTTGCGTGGCAGTTCTGACATCCGCCTACAATGTCCTTGCCATTATCGTGCTTCAGGCCGGCCGCCACAGCCTTTCCTGGAGCATGGTCAAACCCGGCGCGCGCGCCTTGTGCACGAATCCCCTGATCCTTTCCTGTGCTGCGGGACTGGCCTTCCATGCAACGGGCTGGTCCCTGCCGCTCTTCCTCGACAGAACGCTTGAAACAACCGGCGGCGCTGCCGTTCCGATGGCCCTCATCTGCATTGGAGGCTCGATTGCTTTTATCAAATTGGGAAAAAACATCGCCGGAATGGCCGTGGCGGTGGCCGTGAAACTTGTCGTCGTTCCCGCGCTGGTGTTCGTGATTGGAACCTTCATCGGACTGGCGACAGTCGATTTGCGCATCGCCATGGTTTTTGCCTCCTGCCCGACAGCTGCGGCGGCTTTCGTGATGGCCCGCCAGATGGAGGCTGATGAAGCCGTCGCAAGCGGATCGATTGTTCTCAGCACCATCTTTTCCGCGCTGGCCCTTCCGCTCGCACTGTGGCTCACGCGATGACATTCAAACCACTCGTTCTTCTGCCGACCTATAACAGCGGCGCCCGTCTGGCCCGGACTCTGCGGGAAGTCCATGCCGTATGCGATGCTGTGTGGGTGGTGGTGGATGCCAGCACGGACGGCAGCGATGCGGAAGCGGGGCGATTGGGACTTCCGGGTGTGAAGTTTATCCGCCTGCCGAAAAATTCCGGGAAAGGAGCCGCCGTGCTCGCGGCATTGCGTCCCGCCCTCGATGAGGGCTTCACCCATGTGTTGGTCATGGATGCCGACGGTCAGCATCCGGCGTCGATGATCCGTCCGTTTTTTGAAATTTCGAAAAACAACCCCGCAGCCTTTGTTTGCGGGGTTCCGGTTTTCGGGGCCGACGCGCCGCGCGAGCGTGTGCTCGGGCGGTTTGCGGGGAATTTTTTTGCGACTCTCGAAACGCTGGGTTCCGGCGCCGAGGACTCGCTTTTCGGCTTCCGCCTGTATCCGGTCGCGCCTGCATTGAAGGTGCTGGAAAAGACAAAATGGGCGCGGCGCTTCGATTTCGACACCGTCCTGGCGGTTCGCCTCACCTGGGCCGGTTTGCCATGCATCAATGTTGCTGTCCCGGTGTTTTATCCCCCGCTCAGCGAGGGGGGCGTGAGCCATTTTCGCTACCTCAGGGACAACCTCCTGCTCGTGGCCGCGCACACCCGATTGCTGCTGGAATGGCCATTTCAGGCGTGGAGAAGGCTGTGAAGAAGGTCACGATTTTTACCGATGGGGGGTGTGTTGGAAACCCCGGGCCGGGCGGGTGGGCGGCGATTTTGCGCTTCGGCAATCACGAGCGCGCCATCTCCGGTGGTGAAGCCGCCACGACCAACAATCGTATGGAATTGAGCGCCGCAATTTTTGCCCTCCAAAAGCTCAAGGAACCCTGCGAAGTGATCATTTTCACCGATTCCCAATATTTGCGGATGGGTATCACCGAGTGGATTCACTCTTGGCGCAAGAGGGGGTGGGTGACCGCCAAGCGCGAACCGGTTAAAAACGCTGACCTATGGAGGGCCCTCGATGCCGCTTGCAAGCCTCACCGCATCGATTGGAAGTGGCTGAAGGGCCATACCGGCCACCCTGAGAACGAGCGCTGCGATGCCTTGGCAGGGGCTGAGATTGAAAAAATTCAAAAGTCCCATACCCGCGAGCAACTGGCTGCGCGCCTCAAGGAATTCCGCAAAGTCGATAAGGAGCTTTTTCCGCTCTGAAGAAAGATTAGCGGCCGATTTCCCGCAGGCGTTTTCCGGACATGAGATTCCTCTCGATCGCCTCGAGCGAGATGCCTTTTGTTTCCGGCACGAGGAGGACGAAGAAGATGATAAAAAGCACATTCAATCCGCCGTAGAGCAGGAAGGTGTTTCCACCGCCAATCGAGTTGATGAGGGTCAAGAAGGTTTGGCCCACGATCGCATTGACGATCCAGTTTGTCGCCGTGCTCACGCTCACGCCGAGATCGCGACCCGAGAGCGGATAGATTTCCGAACAGATCACCCAAATGATTGGGCCCGCGCTCATGGCGAAGCCGATAATGAAAACAAGCAACGCGCCGATGGCCGGATAGCCGAGCGAGGGGTGCTGCTCGATGCCGGCATTGAATAGCGCTCCGACCGTGACCATGGCCGCTCCCATGGTGACGAAGCCCGCATACATGATCGGCTTGCGGCCCAGACGATCGACGAAAGCAATGGCTATGAAGGTGGCCAGCACATTGGTTATGCCCACGAGCACTGTGCCCCACATTTGCTCGGTCGTGTCGCCGAATCCCGCCAAGTCAAAAATCCGGGGCGCATAATACATGATCACATTGATGCCGGTGAGTTGCTGGATGACTTGCAGGCCGATGCCGAGTGCGATGGCGCGCCGGAAGTTTGAGTTCTGTGAGAAAAGCTGCCACCCGCTCTGCTTCACGGCGGAACTTTCCTCGATCTCTTTGATCTCCGCTGCGATTTCCGCCTCGTCCAACCTCATTTTGCGGAACACATCCTTCGCATGGTTGTGGAATCCATTCAGGAAAAGCCAACGAGGACTCTCGGGAAGAAAGAGAACGCCGCCAAACATGATCGCGGCGGGAATGGCGATCGCGCCGAGCATCACGCGCCAGTGCCCGCCTGTCTGCCCGCCGAAGGTCGCGTAGGTCGCCAGCCAGGTATCGGCCAGAAACGCGATGAGGATGCCGATGGTGATCATCAATTGATACATCGAGATCATGGAACCGCGCACCGATTGGGGAGAGATTTCCGAAAGATAAAGCGGCGCGGTGAACGAGGCCACGCCCACACCGATCCCCAACAGAAAACGCGCTCCGATAAGGAAATTCTCGTCCGGCGAGAAGGCGCATGCCAACGAGCCCGTCACAAAGACCACCGCGCTCACCAGAATCGTCTTCCGGCGTCCGAATTTCGAAGACAGAAAACCGCTGACCAGCGTTCCGGCCACCGCACCCCACAGCAGCGCGCTCACGATGAACTCCGCCCGCGAGTCGGCCTGCAGCGGATTCAAATCCGAGAGGAAATCCTTTTTGATGAAATCCAGCGCGCCGGAGATCACTCCGACATCAAGGCCGAAAAGGAGCCCTGCCAGCGCGGCAGTGAATCCGATGAAGTAAACAACGAAGCTGATTTTACGAGGTGTGGACGCGTTTGACATAAGGGGTGGGAGAGGTTGCCCCGTAATTGTAGTCCCAACTTTGAAGAAATGGCAACGCCGACGGCGTTTTTTTACCGGCGTGGGGGCAAATCGCCATACGCCGGAAGTCAAAATTTGAACTCTTCCGACTTTGCACTACATTGCGCGCCTTATGAATGATTTCAATCGCTCACCCGCCCGTATCCTTGTCCCAGTTGCCATATTGCTCATAGGAGCGTTTGCCATTTTGTCCTCGATGTCGGTGGTTATCGAGAGCGGCAATGTGGGGGTTGTGACGACTTTGGGGGCCGTGCAGCCCAATGCGCTTCCGGAGGGTTTTCACTTGAAGAAGCCCATCGTTGATCAGGTCCACCAAATCGATGTCCGCCTCACCGCCAGCCACGCGCAGGCCACGGCCGCATCGAAAGATCTCCAATCCGTCTCCACGCAGGTGACGATGCAGTATTCCCTCAACGGCGCGCTGGCTCCGCTTATCTATCAGCGCATCGGCACGCTCAAAAAAGTCTCCGCCTCGCTCGTGGAGCCAGCCATCCAGGAATGCGTGAAAGGCGTCACAGCCAAGTTCACCGCCGAGGAGTTGGTGACGAAACGCGAAATCGTGAAGCAACAAATCCAAGACGCACTGGGCAATTTCTTCAACGGCACCCTCCGCGAAAAGGGGCTCGAAAATGCCATCAACATCGCGAACCTCGCCATCACAGACTTTGAGTTCTCGCCGGAATTCAACCGCGCCATCGAGGCCAAGGTGAAGGCCGAACAAATGGCCCTCCAAGCCAAGAATGAAAAAATCATGCGCGTCACCCAAGCCGAGGCAAGCGCCGAGGAGCGCAAGCTCGCCGCATCCGCCGAGGCCTACTCCACCGAGGTCCAGTCCAAGGCGCGCGCGGACGCCATCCAGCGCGAGGCTCTCGCCCTCAAGCAAAGCCCCGAAATCATCCAACTCCGCTCGATCGAAAAATGGGACGGCGTCCTGCCACGCATCAGCGGCGGCGGAGTCGTGCCTTTCCTCAATGTGGGCGAATTCCAGGGTTCGGCACCTGCGGCATCACCCCGCTGACACTAAATTGCGGGTTTTAAGCTCGGAGGGACGAGCTCCGTCTCGTCCCAAACCTCAGCCGCGAAGCGGCGTTTGGTGTGAGTTGCGTGCGCAAAATTTCCCAATGATAATGTCACGAAGCGGCAGCTTCTATTTTTCATTTGTTTTCACCGTCCGAACCGCCTCGAGTGAGTGACCGGCAGAGAGGGTGTCAGCTATGAAGCGGAGAAATCCTCCCTCTGGATGCCGGGGGAAAGACCTAAGACGCCGTAACGAGTGACTTTGACGACGCGCTCGCCGTCGCGGAAAATATCATGCTCCTGCCCGCCGCGTTCCAGTCGCGGAATGATCAAGTCAGGCTTCAGCAGCAGACCCAAACTTCTTGCCCATTCACAGAGGCCTTTCTTCTGCCAGGCGACCGTGGGCGTCCCAGATGCTTCTCCACTTGCTGATAAAACTCCTCGGATGTAATCGATGGCCGAGACGACAAGATTCTCT
>JBJTGE010000287.1:0-2749 GCA_046093785.1 Spartobacteria bacterium | reverse complement strand
TGCCAAAAACAGAGGCCGCTCTGCGCGCCGAGGGTTTTGGTGCCGAGGTCTTCACCGCAAGAAAATCGAATTTCGCCGGACTCCCTGCCGCTCTCGTTGCGTCGGGGCTGTCTGCGGCGGATGTCATTCTTGCCGACTTGGGAGTTTCCTCGATGCAGCTCGACAATCCCGCAAGGGGCTTCACTTGGAAGTCTGAGGGGCCGCTGGATATGCGGATGAACCCCTCGCGGGGTGTTTCCGCCGCTCATTGGCTCTCAAAAACAACCCCGGCTGCGCTTGAGGTGGCACTGATTGAAAATGCTGATGAACCCGATGCCGCTGCGCTTGCCTCGGCCCTCGCGGGAAAAAACCTTGAGACCACGACAGACTTGGCGAACGCCATTCGGAGTGCGCTGCAAAATCGATCCGCCGAACTTGTGGAGAAGTCCATTCGCCGTGTTTTTCAAACCGTGAGAATCGCCGTCAATGAAGAGTTCAGTGCGCTGGATAGCCTCTTGCGCGCCTTGCCCTCCTGCCTCAAGCCGGGCGGGAGGGTTGCCATTCTCACCTTTCACTCCGGCGAGGATCGTCGTGTCAAAAAGGCGTTCCAATCCTTCTTTCGGGAAGGTGTTTTTCAAGACATCGCCCAGATGTGACTCGAGCCTCGTCCCAGGAGTGCCATGCAAATCCTCGCGCCACATCCGCCAAACTTCGTTGGGCGCGCAGGGCGTAAAAAAAATTTTAAAATAATCGTTGCACTCCCGAACCGATGTGTCATTGTGATTTCGTTCTGGGGGGAACAGAAGCCCGTTGCAACATTCGTTGCGACGGGCTTCAACTTTTAAAGGGTCTGTGTTTTTTCGCTCTTTCGCGACCGCCCGCGTGCTGACAGGATGCGCCTCCATGAAATACCCGCGCTCACCCAAGGATCAGGTCGGTGGAATTGTCTACTTCGGACGCATGCTTGATAAAATCCGCCTCATGGCTGCGGGGGAACTCCATGCCGACCTCCACGCCAATCTCGGCCAAGGCTTCGACGAGCGCATCACAACATTCCTTGCCGTGAGCTATTCCGATTTGAAAAACCGCGTGCTTGCCGGCGGGACCGATGAAGAGGTGCTCGAGTGGTGCTTCCAAAAAGGCACGCGTCCCACGGAGGAACAAATCGAGATTTGGAACAGCTTCATGGTGAAGCGTGGCTGGAGCGATGAACTCAGCGAACGGCTTGCCAGTCGTAAAAAAGAGAGCGGCTTTGAAAATCGCGACGACATCCAGACGATGTTCCACTACATCGATGCGGATGAGGGCCGGATGTAAAGTCCGCCTTCCTTTGTTTTGTTCCACGGATTTTATCATTGAGGAACCGCCGCTCCTCACCCACTTTCGCTCTACATGGATTTCGTCAATCTCACCCGGCATCTCGGGATTTCCTCAAATTGCTACTGGCTGCGCGTCGGAGGCAAAAACATCATTCTCGATGCGGGGGCGGATCCGAAGGTCGACGGGTTGGGATCAACGCCGAATCTGGCAACCGTTCCAGAGGGAATCGTCGATGCCATTATCATCACCCACGCGCACCAGGATCACATCGGCTCTCTGCCCGTTCTGACGCGGCGGCAGCCTCAGTCCCCGGTTTTCATGACCGAGGGCACGGCAAATATAGCCGACATCATGCTGCACAATTCCGTGAATGTCATGACCCGCCAGCGCGAGGAGTTGAAACTCATGGAGTATCCGCTCTACACCCACCGGGGTGTGGATTTTTGCCAGCAGGCTTGGGTGCGTTGCCGCCTGCGCGAGCGCCGCAATCTGGCGGGCGACCTCTGCGACGACGATAACGAGGTCACTTTCGAGTTCTACCACGCGGGCCACATTCTCGGCTCGGCGGGTGTTCTCATTCGCCACGGCGGAAAATCCTTCTTTTACACGGGGGATGTGAATTTCGAGAAGCAGACGATCATGACGGGCGCGGAATTTCCGGAGGAGGGGGTTGATTACCTGCTCATGGAAACCACCCGTGGAGACTCGCCGACGCCGGTTGGTTTTTCTCGCGCCAACGAGGAGGAGCGCTTCTCGAATGCCGTGCGACAGGCAATCGCCGATGGCGGCACCGTGACGATTCCCGTTTTCGCACTGGGCAAGACACAGGAGGTTTTGGCCCTGCTTTGGCAAATGCGGCTGCGCGGAGAAATAGGCAACATCCCGATCTACATCGGTGGATTGAGCGTCAAGGTCACCACCGCTTACGATGCCATGGCGTCAACCTCGGTGCGGAATCATCCCGAGCTTCAACTGCTGCAGGAAATGGCACCCTATGTCCTCTCGGGCCGGGAAATTCAAAATGTCCAACCCCGCAAGCGTGCGATCTATGCCCTCTCGAGCGGGATGATGACCGAGCACACGCTCTCGAATATTTTCGCCCGCAAAATTCTCGGCGATGCCTCGCAGCATTTGTTCTTCGTCGGCTATTCCGACCCCGACTCTCCCTCGGCCCGCATTCGCAAGGCCTCGCCGGGTCATGAAATCATGCTCGACAAGGATCATCCCGCCATTCCGCTCAAGTGCGATGTGCGCGAGTTCAGCTTCAGCGCCCATACAAACCGGGAGATGATGAGAAACTATGCCACGCTCCTGCGGCCTTCAACAATCCTCCTCGTCCACGGCGACCGTCCCGCGCTGGATTGGTTCCAACTCTCGCTCTTCCGCGAACTCGGCGGCACCGAGGTGATCGTTCCCGAGTCAGGGAGAACCTACCAACTTCAGTAGGCGC
>JBJTGE010000286.1:0-9180 GCA_046093785.1 Spartobacteria bacterium | reverse complement strand
ACAAAAAACTATGGATGCCTCGGATAATGAAAAGACAAACTTCGTCAGGATGCTTTGCGGATCGTTTAATACGATTTCGCCTGCGGTTTCACTCTCAATGCATCAGGAAGTTTGTTCGCTCCGACACGAACCCCATCACATCGAGGAAGCCACGGTGACCTGCTCGTGTGAATAAATCAGCCCATCTAATCGGGAGAAGAGGAAGCCGTTGATTTATTCCAAACTTATTCACACTATCCCTGAAAGATGGGCCAGAACCACATATCTATAACTTCTGATAATACATGTAATGGATAATTGAAGCGCCGTGCATTTTATTCTGCATCCCTCTTCTTCGTAACATGATCCTAAAATAAAACAGCCGATGATTTCCTGCGACAAAGTGAATCGAAGTTACATGTCCAAGCACGATCCTCCAATATCACTCTGTGCTTCGGAGCACTCCACCGAATTCCCCCAAAATTGATTTCCCTGTCCAAAATTTTGTGCCCCTTGTTCTACGATCATAGTTACTCGGCTACAAATCCGCGCAGCAGCGCATCCAAAATCCTTGGAGGGTCGACCTCCAGCTTGACCCAATTACCACCTCGAAAACCTTCGAACCACACCCAAACACCACCCCGCCAAAAAACCTACCAAACCACATCTCTCGCTTGCGTGCCCCGAAAGCCGAACAGGTCGGAACGATACCAAAGTCTCAAAGGGCTGTCAGTATGAAAGATAAAAAACGACAAAAATTTTGGACGATCGTCCAAAATTTTTGTCGTCATGTTTTGTAAGGCAATCCAGATAAATAAGCTACTTGTTTTGCCGAAAAGCCGCCTGCCTCACTGCTCTGTATGTGCCAAATTTCATCGCTTGGGTTGAAATATCTCCCGGAGGTTCCTTGGGATTTCTCTTTGTATTTCGAAGATGTCTCATAACGAGATTCCTAAGGCGTATTTTTACATATTGGTTTTTAGACGCTCGGAAGTGCGATTCAAGGGGCAAGCGCTTCAATTTTTATCTTATAAATATTTGTTTTACGCGCTAATGCACTGGAATCATTGGGTATATTCCCCTCGCCGCTTGTTTGTGGAGCGAATCCCATTTCAAGCAGGCTATCTTCGAAGGATTTGGCATTGATCGTTTCCACCTTCACGATCCAAGACTCTGCAGCGGATTCTCCAGTTTCTACGAATGCGATACCTGACCGTTTGAACAAGTCCAATATCTCGCTGCGCTTTTGCTCGCCTTGTGCAGCATTCTCATAGCGGAACCCAAAAATACGCATTGGCGACTCTACGGGACCGAATGGTAAATATGCATCGGCGATGGATTCCAAGGATTGCCGCAAACCCGGGACCTCGGCAGCGTTCTCTGAAACTTGGACCTCCTTCACCACGCTGGATTGTTTTTCCTTTTGGATACCATTTAGTCCGAGAATGAGGACTGTGATCGGCAAGGCCAACGCCACTCCCAGCAGGCCAAGAATTTGAAAGACCTGAGCGTTCAGGCGGAATTTTGGCGGGGGCTCCTCTGGGTTCTGTGCAGGATCGATCTCGGGCATAGTTTTTAAGGTGTAGAGCAGAGCGGCGGAGCCTGACCAATCGAATTTGTTCTCACCGCAGCTTCAGATTGACCCGTCGCCCGGACTGACCGATAGTCCCCGCCTTTTCATGGCTATAGAAAACACGCGCAACTTTTGCATCATCGCCCACATCGACCACGGTAAAACGACTCTCTCCGACCGCCTTTTGGAGGTCACGGGAACGATCCAGAAGCGCGAGTCCCAGGAGCAACTTCTCGATGCGATGGACCTCGAGCGCGAGCGAGGCATTACGATCAAGGCGCACCCGATTGCCATGGAGTATACTTCCAAGAGCGGAAAGCATTACAAACTGAACCTCTCCGACACTCCGGGCCATGTGGATTTTTCCTACGAGGTTTCCCGCTCGCTGGCTGCCTGCGAGGGCGCGCTTCTGATCATTGACGCCGCCCAGGGAGTTGAAGCTCAGACGGTGGCCAATGTCCATCTCGCCGAGAAACAGGGCCTGAAGCTCATTCCGGTCATCAACAAGATCGACCTGCCAAATGCCGATGTCGAAAATGCCAAGCGGCAACTGGAGGACATCCTTGCGATACCTGCCGAAGAGGCCATTCTGGCAAGCGCGAAAGCCGGTATCGGCATCGAGGACATCTTGGAAGCCGTTGTGGAAGGCATCCCCCACCCGTCAGGAAGCCCGGAGGCCCGTTTGCGCGCTCTCACCTTTGATTCGCACTTCGACACCTACCGCGGCGTTGTCATTTACACCCGTGTGGTCGAGGGTTCGGTGAAGGCCGGCGACCAGGTGAAACTCATGGCCACGAACTCAAATTACGAGGTCAAGGAGGTCGGCGTCTTCAAGCCTCAACAGCCTAAATTTTTTGCCAGGGAAAAACTCATCGCCGGCGACATCGGCTATGTCATTGCCAATATCAAGACCTCCTCGGAAGTGAAGGTTGGCGATACTCTCACAAGCGCCCGCCAACCTGCCGAGGAGCCGCTGCCCGGCTTTCAGGTCGTGCAGCCCATGGTCTTCAGCGGCATTTATCCCATCAACACGGCGGATTTCGAGCACCTCAAAGCGGCCATGGCCAAGCTTCAACTCAACGACGCCGCCTTTCAATTCATGGCCGAGTCGAGCGTGGCGCTGGGCTTTGGATTCCGTTGCGGATTCCTCGGCTTGTTGCACATGGAGATCATCATCGAGCGCCTGCGCCGCGAGTTCGACATGGACATCATTGCGACCTACCCCTCGGTTATTTACGAGGTCCAGCGCACGAATGGCGAGGTCCTCCGCATCGACAATCCCGACCAACTCCCCGACCCCAGCGTGATTGAGGAAATCCGCGAGCCGATGGTGCGCTGCTTCGTGATGCTCCCGAACGAATACATCTCGCCCATCCTGCAACTCATCATGGAAAAACGCGGCGAGGTGAGCCACACAGAGTCCATCGACACCAAGCGCGTCATGCTCACAGCCGACCTGCCGCTCAACGAAATCCTCGTCGATTTTGTGGATAAAATGAAATCCATCACCCGAGGCTACGGCTCGATGGATTACGAGCAAGCTGGCTACAAAGCGGCGAAGCTTGTGAAGCTGGAGATGCTTGTTAATAGCGAGCCGGTGGATGCCTTCTCTTCCATCGTCCATCGTGAGAAAGCCGAGTCGCGCGGTCGTGCGCTTGCCACCAAGCTCAAGGAAGTCATTCCTCAACAACTCTACCAAGTGGCCATCCAAGCCGCTGTGGGCGGAAAGATCGTTGCCCGCGAGAGCGTGAGCGCCATGAGAAAAAATGTGACTGCGAAGTGCTACGGCGGCGACATCAGCCGCAAGCGCAAACTTCTCGAGAAGCAGAAGGAAGGTAAAAAACGCATGAAGGCCGTTGGCACCGTGAACATCCCTCAGGAGGCCTTCATCGAGGTTCTCCGCACAAGCTAAGCCACCACACTCTGCGCCATGTTTTTTCTGACACCACGCTACATCAAAGAGGCGAAGCAATACCTCCACGGCGCAAAAAAATTCCTCGCCTACAAGCGCGACATTCTGCCTGAAGCCCGCGTCAGCGAGATCGAATCACTCATTGCCGACCTGCGTGGAGCCATGCGCTCTCGCAATCGCAATCAAGTCTCCGAGGCGGTCGCCAATCTGGATGAGGTGATTGGAAAATCCCTTCCTCCTCAAAAACACGCCGCCCTCCGCGAGAATATCGAAGTCTTTTTAGTAGCCATCGTCATTGCCGCTGGAGTGAAGGCGTTTCTGATCCAACCCTTCCGTATACCCACGGGCTCGATGCAGCCGACCCTCTACGGCATTGTAGGCGTGCCGACCGACACCCCGCCGCCGAATCTTGCCGTTCGCGCCTTTGATTTTGTGGTTCGCGGCCGCCACCATTTTGAACTCCGCGCCAAGCAGAGCGATGTCGTCGTGACGCTGAACGAGCGCACCTATCTGAACTTTTTCACCTTCACGGAAATCGTCTGCCGCAACGGATCCTACACACTCTTCGTGCCCCGCGACCCGCTCATGCGCTACTTCCGCGTGCTGCCCGGCCGCGAATACTCCACCGGCGAAGTCATTGCCCGCGGCCACATGGATACCGGAGACCAGGTGTTTGTCGACAAGGTGAGCTACAACTTCACCAAGCCCAAGGCGGGTGATGTCTTTGTTTTCAAAACCACCGGCATCCGTGAGATCGAGTCCGGCCTTGATCCCGCAATGGGCTCCCAGCATTACATCAAACGCCTCGCAGGAATGCCCGGCCAGACGCTTCGCATCAATCCCCCCACCCTCACGGTGGATGGTAAAATTCCCGAGCAAGCCGTGTTTCAGAGGATCATGAGCATGAAGGACGGTTACCAGGGCTACTCCAATGGCGGGCGCGGCGGCCCCGCATTCCGCTATCTGGGGAATCCCGAGGCGACATTTACCGTGCCGCCTCGCTCCTACTTCGCACTTGGAGACAATAGCTACCACTCCCGCGACAGCCGCGACTGGGGCATCGTGCCCGAGGTCAATGTCGCAGGCCGTGGATTCCTGGTTTACTGGCCATTCAGCGAACGCTGGGGGCTCATTCGCTAACCTTTCCACAACATTCCTTGCGCCTCGCTCGTAAGGTCTCACACCAGTCAGTTTCCTATGAAAAAAAAGATTTTCCTGACCATTCTCGGTCTCCTTCTCCTCGTCGGCGCCATCATCGGCGTGAAGGTTCTTCAGATCGTGGACCTCATTCAAATGGGTGAGACCTTCGAGATGCCCCCCGAGACTGTGGTCATCGAGGAGTCTGCCATCAAATCACTCAGCAGCTCGTTTCAATCCATCGGCTCGGTCGAAGCCGCGCGCGGCGTCATGGGACCAGCGAGGTCTCGGGCAAAGTCGTCGGCATTCTTTTCCAATCCGGTGCGGAGGTAAAAACCGGCGACCCTCTCGTGCAAATCGACAAATCGATCGAGGAAGCCCAGCTCCGCTCGGCACAATCCACCGCCGAACTCAACCGCATGAATCTCGAGCGCATCCGTGGACTCCGCAAAACCAGCGTGGTGTCGCAGTCCGACATGGAAGCCGCCGAGGCCCAAGCCAAGGACTCCGCCGCCCGCGTGGACCAACTCGCATCGATCGTTGAAAAAAGGACCATCCGCGCGCCGTTCACCGGTCGTCTCGGCATCCGCCAAATTCAGGAGGGACAATTCCTCAAGCCCGGCGACCCCATTGTGACGCTTCAAGCCCTCGACCCCGTCTATGTGAACTTCTCCCTGCCCCAACAGCGCCTCGGCGACCTCTCGGTGGGGATGAAAATAAAAATCACCACCGATGCGCTGCCGGGCCGCGCGTTTGAAGGCACGCTCACAGCCATCGAGCCGGCGGTGGACGCCACCACGCGCAACATCAATCTTCAGGCCACTCTCCAAAACCACGACGGCGCGCTCCGCCAAGGAATGTTTGTCGCCGTCTCGGTTCTCGTGCCGGGCACCTTTGAGCGCGTTGTTATTCCCGCCACCGCTGTGATTTTCGCTCCCTATGGCGACTCGGTTTTTGTGGTGACGGAGGTCGAGAGCAAGAAAGGCCCCCGGCTTGAAGCGCATCAGAAATTCATTCGCCTTGGTCAGCGGGAAGGCGATCTGGTGGCCGTCGAGGAGGGACTCTCCGCCGGCGAGCGCATCGTAACCATCGGCGGCTTCAAACTTCGGAACGGCACCCATGTCGTCGCAGGCGAATCCAGCCTCCCCTCCTCTGCCAAGCCCGCACCTGCCGAGAAGTAAAACACGGTATCTCGCTCCATGAATTTCACCGACATCTTCATTCGCAAGCCGGTCCTTTCCCTCGTGGTGACCTTCGTCATCCTCGTGGCAGGTTTCCAATCCATCGGCTCGCTGAATGTTCGCCAATACCCGCGCAGCGAGAATGCCATTGTCACGGTCACCACGGCCTATGTCGGCGCGAATGCCAAACTCGTGCGGGGCTTCATCACCACTCCACTCGAGCGCGCCATCGCAGCCGCGGACGGTATTGACTACATCGACTCGACGAGTTCGCAGGGCCTCTCGACCATCCAAGCCAGGCTGCGCCTGAACTACGACGCCAACAAGGCGCTCGCCGAGATCAGCTCAAAGGTGAACCAAGTCCGTGGCGACCTCCCGCCCGAAGCCGAGGTGCCGGTCATCAATATCGAAACCGCAGACTCCCGCTTCGCCTCGGCCTATCTGCGCTTCACCTCAAGCATCCTCAAGCAAAACGAAATCACCGACTACCTCGTGCGTTCGGTGCAACCGCGCCTCACCGCCCTCCCCGGCGTGCAGCGAGCGGATATCCTTGGCGCCCGCACCTTCGCCATGCGCATCTGGCTCGACCCCGTTCGCATGGCCTCGCTGGGCGTGAGTCCCTCGGATGTCCGCGCCGCTCTTGCCGCGAACAACTACCTCTCCGCCGTCGGGCAGACCAAAGGCTCATGGATTCAAGTCGATCTCACGGCGGATACGAACCTCACCTCCGTCGACGAATTCCGCCGACTCGTGGTGCGCAAGGATGGCGAGCGTTTCATTCGTCTTGAGGACATCGCCAATGTCGTCCTCGGCGCGGAGGACTACGACACCGAGGTGCGCTTCAGCGGCGAGACGGCTGTATTTATGGGCATCTGGCCATTGCCGAATGCCAACTCGCTGGATGTCATCAAACGCGTCCGCAGCGAGATGAAGGAGATCGAAAAAGACCTTCCCACCGGCCTCCAGGCAGGCATCGCCTACGACGGCACCATTTACATCGAAGACGCAATCAAGGAGGTCGTGAAGACGCTCGGCGAGACACTCCTCATCGTCGTTGTCGTTATTTTTCTCTTCCTGGGTTCCCTGCGCTCCGTGCTGGTGCCCGTGGTGGCCATTCCCATTTCCCTCATTGGAGCCGTTTTTCTCATGCAGATTTTTGGCTTCACCATCAATTTACTCACCCTCTTGGCCATCGTCCTGAGCGTGGGCATTGTGGTCGATGATGCCATCGTCATGGTGGAAAATGTCGAGCGCCACATGCGCGAGGGGAAGTCGCCGTTTGATGCCGCCATTCTCAGCGCGCGCGAACTCTTCGGCCCGGTCGTGGCCATGACGCTGACCCTCGCCGCCGTCTATGCCCCCATCGGCCTGCAAGGTGGTCTCACGGGCACGCTCTTCCGCGAGTTCGCCTTCACGCTCGCCGGAGCCGTGCTCGTCTCGGGTGTGGTGGCGCTCACGCTTTCGCCGATGATGTCCTCGAAGCTGCTCACGCCGCGCTCCGAGGACGCCTGGCTGCCGCGCCACATCAATGCCACCTTTGAAAAAATCCGCTCCTTCTACGCCCGCATCCTCGATGCCACGCTTGGTGCCCGCCCGGCCGTTTACACCGCATGGATCATTCTCACACTGGTGACCGTGCTCCTCTACACCCAGTCGCCAAAGGAACTCGCCCCGAATGAGGACCAGGGCGTTATTTTCGGAATCCTCGACACGCCGTCGAATGCCTCCATCGACCAGATGTCCGTCCATGCCACCGAGGTGAACAAGGTTTTCCAGAGCTTCCCAGAGACCGCCTACACATTCCAGATCACCCAGACATTCGGCGGCTTCTCCGGCATGGGCCTGAAAAGCTGGACTCAGCGCGACCGGACCGTCTTCGACATGACACAAGAGGTTCAAGCCGGCCTCGGCAAGGTGCCCGGCGTGAGTTCCTTTGCCGTCGTTCCACCTGCCTTGCCCGGCGGCGGTGACTTCCCGGTCGAGATCGTTGTGGCATCCACCGCAGATACCGAGCGCATCCTCGAGTTTGTTGAGCAAATCAAGCTCAAGGCAACATCGAGTGGAAAGTTCGCCTTCCCGCCAATCGTCAGCGTGAAATTTGACAGACCGCAGGCCGAGTTCGTCATCGACCGCGACAAGGTCGCCGCTCTCGGTCTCGACCTCGCCCAAGTCGGAGCCGACCTCTCCGCCGCCGCAGGTGGAAATTTTGTGAACCGCTTCAACATGGATGGCCGCAGCTACAAGGTCATCCCGCAGATCACCCGCCTCGGACGCCTGAATGAGGACCAACTCCTCGACATCCGCATCCGAGGCCCCAAGGGCGAACTCATTCCCCTCTCCACCGTCGCCACCGTGAAAAACAAGGTCGAACCCCGCAACCTCCAGCGCTTCCAGCAAATGAACGCCGTCAAACTCAGCGGCGTCGCCATCGTCCCGCTCGACCAGGCGCTGAAATTCCTCGAAGACGAAGCCGCCAAGATTCTCCCCCGTGGTTACATTCTCGACTACACCGGCGAATCCCGCCAACTCCGCGCCGAGGGCCCGGCAAAGTTCCTTTTCACCTTCGCCCTCGCCATTGTGATGATTTTTCTCGTCCTCTCCGCCCAGTTCAACAGCTTCCGCGACCCATTCATCATCCTCCTTGGCTCCGTCCCCCTCGCCATGTTCGGCGCCCTCATTTTCACCTTCCTCAAAATGCCCGCACCGGATGTGCCATTCTGGACCGATGGTTGGACCACGACGATGAATATCTACTCCCAGATCGGCCTCGTGACCCTCATCGGCCTCATCGCCAAAAACGGCATCCTCATCGTGGAATTCGCGAACCACATGCAACACGAAGGCCACTCAAAACTCGCCGCCGTCCGCAGCGCCGCCCTCACCCGCCTTCGCCCCATCCTTATGACCAGCCTGGCCACCGTCTTCGGCCACTTCCCCCTCGTCCTCGTGACCGGAGCCGGAGCCGCCGCCCGCAATTCCATAGGCCTCGTCCTCGTCGGCGGAATGACCATCGGCACCATCTTCACCCTCCTCATCGTCCCCTCGCTCTACATGCTCATCGCCAAGGAGCAGAAAAAACGCGCCTGAATTATAGTCCCCCCGCGGCGCGACAGCGCCCATCGTAATCCCAAGGTAGGGATGGCGCGCCGTCGCCGTCCGACTTGCGCGGCGAAGCCGCCCCCATCTGCACCACCACCCCAGCCAAAAAATGATTTTGCCCGCCCCTCATCCTCCTACGTGAAACTACCGCAAGCATCCTCAAGCACCGCAGAGAAACTCTGCTTTCGTTTTTTGGCAATGCCATCAATCTTCGCAATGATTGCAGCGGAAAGAAGCACTTGTTTCCTCATCTTTCCAAGTGGCTTGCGCCCTGCCTTCTTTCCAAACTACTTCGAGAA
>JBJTGE010000285.1:0-3298 GCA_046093785.1 Spartobacteria bacterium | reverse complement strand
GATCAACTCATGGGTCTCCGCTTGACCGGGGAACTCGGTGTTTTTCATGTAATCCCACATGCTGTAAATGTGGAGGCGCAGCTGCTGGTAGAGCTCCTGCGGCGTGTGCAGCGGATGCCGTTGGGCGTCCCCCCCGGCATCCACCTGGAAGAGAATGTTGACTTTCCGGGAGGGATGAAACGTGTTCGCCGGCTTGTCGGGATTCCATTTCGGCGTGCCGGGGGGCGGCACATATGGCCGCTCGACGCCGGTGTCCACAACCAAAGCCGTGATGCTGGATGCCGCCACGGTTGCGTCCGGGGTTTCCCCGGCGCTGCGCTCGCCCGTCTGCGCTTTGGACTCGCGGCCCATGACGGTCTCCGCGCCGGCCAGGGCCGCCAGCGCCGCGTCGCCGGAACTGTCGAGGGCAAATCCATGGATGAGGATGTCGCGCTGTTCCAGGTTTTCGATGTTGAGGATCCAGACCCGGCTGATCCGTCTGCGCCCGGCGCTGGCCGGCTCCGTTTCTGCGGAGAGCAGGCAGTGCCGCCGGAGAACGGTCACGCCAGCCCCGCGCAGCACTTCGTCGAATGCCTCCTCCATGCTCGGATGGGTATTAAACATCACGCCGTTGATGAAGGCATTGCGGGCATGCAGCCGAAGGGTGAGTTCCTCGACAATCCCGGTTTCATTCCAGCCGGGTTGTTCACCCTTCACTCCAGCCCAGTGCACGCCGAGCAAAGGTCCTCCGTTGCCGCCCAGACACCATTCCTTTTCGAGCAGGATGGTGCGCAAGCCCAGACGCCCCGCCTGGATCGCCGCGCTGATGCCGCCGATGCCGCCACCGCAGACCAGGAAATCACATTCCATGGCGGCATTGTTGTGATTTGAATTCATTGTATTTGTCATTTGTAACGGCCCCTGCATTTTGATGGCACGTTTGACTTGTTCGCGTCGGTTCATGGTAGTGTGGTTAGTTGGATTGTCAGAAGGGTTGTCAGTCTCTCGGGTTTCCCTCGAGGATCAGTGTTTTCGGGCCCCGGAACTGAACGCGCTCCTGCCATTGCAGTCTGCCGGGCACCATGCGCGCGTCGGGAAGGGATTCCAACAGCGTCTCCAGCACCACGCGTGCCTCCATTCGTGCCAGAGGCGCGCCGAGGCAGAAATGGATGCCATAACCGAATGAAAGGTGATCGATTTTCGGGCGTGTGATGTCGAAGACATCCGGGTCACTGGCATTGTCCGGATCACGGTTTGCAGCGCCGATCAACTGGAAGACCATTTCATTTTCGGCAAATTCGACTCCACGGAAAAGATGGGGTTTCTTTACCCTACGGAAATTGCGCTGCTTCGGTGCCTCAAAGCGAAGTGCTTCCTCGATGGCCGGGCCAATGAGCGCCGGATTTTCCTTGAGCGCCGCCAACTGCGCGGGATGGGACATCAGAAGATGGATCAGGTTGCCAATGAGGTTGGTGGTGGTCTCATGGCCGGCGGTCAAAAGCGTGTTGCAGGTGGCAAGCAATTCGTCGCGGGTGAATCGGGATCCACCCTCCTCGGCAAAAGCGAGAGCGGTGATCAAATCGTCTTTCGGATCGGTCCTGCGCTGGCCGATCAACCGGTCCATGTAATCGAACAATTCGAGAAGAGCGGTCTGGGAAATATCTGCAGCTTGATAGGTGGTTCTTCCCGTGCCTTGGAACGCAAGAATATCACTGGACCAGCGCTTGAAAAGATCACGATCCTCCGGAGGAGCCCCCAAGATTTCCGCAATCAACACCACAGGCAGGGGATGCGCTACTTGATCGATGAAGTCGAATCGGCCGCTGACCGCGGCGGCGCTGATCATGTCTTTGGCCAAGGCCCTGATCCGTGGCTCCAGGGTCGCGATGGTTTTCGGAGTAAATGCCTTCTGCACCGGGCGCGCATCCGGGTGTGATCCGGCGGATCCGATCCAATCACATCTTTCTGTGCAAAGTAATGGCGTAGCGGCGCCAGTTTCTCGCGCTCCGCAGGAGTGACGCCATCGAACAGAAGACCCTGACGGCTTTCATTGGAGAGATACTCCTTGTCCTTGAGCGATTCCGCCACATCGTCGACCCGGCTAATCACCCAGGCATTCCAGTTGTCGCTCCAGAATACAGGTTCCTCTTCACGGAGTTGACGGTAAATCGGATAGGGATCGTCCATGATGGACGGCGATATCAGGAGAGCATCGAGTGAAGGGTTGGGGCAAATGTGTTGGTTCATGGTCACTGGTTGTTTTGGGTGATGATTTATAGAAAGAGCTCAGAATTCGGAAATGATCGGATTCTCGTTGAGATCAAGCTCGCGCCATTTCGGTGCGCCTTTGGCATCTGCCTTGGTGGCGGCGGCAATCTCGAGCGTGATGATGCGGTGGGGCTTGAGCGCGATCGTAGCGGGTTTCGCAAAACCATTGACGCGCACGGTGGCCTTGATGTTTCGCGCCGTCGGATTGTGCAGGCGCGCGATCCACGCCTTTCCGGTTTCCGATTTTTTCAAGCAGAGCAGGTTCACTTCGGCGGGTTCGATCGCGAAGAAACTACGCTCCATCGGCCAGTCGCCCGGATGGCAGGAATCGAGCATCGTCTCGGCACCGGTGAGCAGCGACGCGGCAACGCGATCGGCCGCATCGAGCGGTGACTCGCCATCGAGGCTGAGCGTCCAGAATCGGCGCTCCTGCCAACCTTGATCGGTGTATGGAGTTTCCGGAAGATCGGGATAAGGCATCGGATCATGCTCGGCGTAAGGCGTCGAGCGGGCCACGATCGTGGAGATCACATCCTTGCATGCCGAGACGCTGCCGGAGCCATCATTCACGAGAACGGCGGCGCGCTTGCCCTTTGCAAAAGCGGTCCAGTTTTGAGCCGGCTGCTCATCGCCATCGGCCTTGCGGGTGCTGCGTCCGCCGATCGTTTGGCTGATCCATTCCCCCTCCTTGATGCCGGTGGGCCACTCGAGGCGCAGGATGCTGCGGGGTTCCTGCCAGTTGATGCGCAGTCGCAGTTCCAGTGCCGGCTCGTTGGCGCGCGCAACGACATCAAGCTGGATCGATGATCGGTTCCATACGGCGCAGTGGCGGACGATGCTCGTCCATGGCCCTTGCTCGATGACCTTGCCACGACCGAGTGGAATCGCTGCGGCTTTACCGGAAAATGCTTTCACGCCATGGGCCCAAGTGTCGCTGCGATCGGAAAGGACGACGAGGCGCACGGGGTTTTTCGGTGCGGGCAGTGCCTTGATTTTTTTCGGTGCGGCGGCGACCGGTTCGAGTCCGAGATGGAATGTGCTGTAGCCCGAG
>JBJTGE010000284.1:0-7362 GCA_046093785.1 Spartobacteria bacterium | reverse complement strand
GATATCTCGGCAAAGCGGCCGCCGCAGCCACCAGAACCCCTCCCGCTCATCCGGAGGGCTACCTGGAGGCATTCGCCAACATCTACCGCAATTTTGCCAACCATCTCGCCAGCGTCATTGACGGAACCACTCCCGATCCTGCATCCCTAGACTATCCCGGCATTGAAGACGGCATTCGCGGCATGGCCTTCATCGAGGCCGTGGTCGCCAGCTCGCAAGCCAACGCCCGCTGGACGCCGCTTCAGGGTTGATCTGCCCGTAGGGGGAGCATATGTGGGGGAGCAAAAGGATAGAGGCGCCGAACCTGCCCCGCCGTCATTCCGTCTTTCAGTTCACTGCTCGCCCATACCCAGCATGCGCGCGTCGCGGGCATAGGCGCCTGGAGGCATGCCGTGGCGTGCGCGGAACAGGCGGTTGAAGTAGTAAATGTCCGGAATGCCACAGCGTTCGGCGGTTTCCTTCAAGGGTAGCTTTGTCTTGCGCAGCATGCGGGCCGCAGAGTCCATGCGCGCCTTGAGACAAAACTGGCGGAAGGGAAGCCCGGTCGCCGCGCGAAACAGCCGACGGAAGTGAACCTGCGAGATGCCGCAAGACCGGGCGGCCTCGGCCTCGATCCAATCGTGCGCAGGTTGGCGGCGGATGCGGGAGATCAGGCTCTGCAGTTTTTTTTCATGCGGGCCCTCGTCCGCAGTCGTCGGTCTTTGCGTCCGAAGTTCGAGGAACATTTCCTGCAAAATCAACCATGCGCGCTCGGGATCATGATGGTCGAGCGCAGCTTGAAACCGCTCCATTTTGACGCGGAAAGGTTCCGCATTTTCGATGAGGCAATAAGCTTTCGCCGGCGATGAAGGCATCCAGCCCGAACGGCGAAGTTGATCCACCCAAGGACCCTGGAATGTCACATAGTAGTGGTCCCAGCCGGGCGATTCCGTCTGGCCGTATTCGAACCTTGGCCCGGGCCAAGTCCACCATGCCACCGGGGCGGTGAGGACCTTGGTTTCGCCGCCGTCCACCGCCCAATGGATCAGGCCGGAGTGCGCGTAGTTGAGCGCGCAGTAGCCTTTGAAAACCGTGTCGATCCAGACCCGGCATCGCGGCAGGTGGTCGTAATGATGAAATGCAAAGGGTGCTTTCATGCGTGATCAAATCATACAAAAAGTTGATCGGTCCGTCCATTGCCGAATTCAGGGAAATCGGATCAGATGCACTTCAAACATGAGCATATCCACACTCCATCAGTCCATTTCCGCCAATTCCTGCCAGCTTCAATTCACCCGCCTGGAGGACGGGACTTTCGAACTCCTGCTGCTGTGCGGGGATGCTCCCGTAGCCAGGATCCCGCATGCCGATGTCGCATTTTACGGCGAAAACGGCCGGCTTTGGGAGGTCGATGCTATTCCTTGGAAGAGTGTCCGCAACGTGGGAGCGGCCGTCGAGGTTTCTGGCGACGCTGTCGACCGCTACGGAAACACCTGGGCCGCTGAAATGCGCGTCGAGAGGGAGGGGGACGGATTTTTCACATCCACTTCCCTGCGACTGGTTCACGCGGCGAAACAACCATGGGAAGGGGGCGTGGGGGGACAAGGTTCCTGGGGAATGGCGTCGTTACATCTGCCGGTCAACCTTTGCGCGGATCCCGCCACGGCCTGGAATTGCATTCCAGGCCTGATGTATGGGGGCAACCAGGCGGATCTCATCATCCCGCGCCGCTACTGCCCCACCATGACCCGCCGCGAGATGCAGGATCTGCGGTTGCACGAACGTCCACTTCGCATTCTGGCCGACATTCCCCGACAGGATGCCGGCACCGGATGGACGGTCGAGGCGATTTCGCACAATCCCGCCGCACCTGATGTTCTGGTCCTTGACCGGGAACGGAAGACCGGCCTGCACCTCCAGCTCGACCGCGAGTGCGAATACGGATTCACCGGTTTCTCCCACACCGCCGATCCGGTTAGCGGCAGGCATCAGGTCATCCTCAAGGCGCCCGGGACGCGCGACCGGCGTTACAAGATTTGCCAGTTCGTCGCGCCGAATCCGCCGCTCGAACAACTCGGCTTTGGCGCTGGCAATGTCCCACCCGCATCCGGGGCCCGGATCACGATCAACGCGCGTTTCCATGCGAAACCCTGCGGCGATGTGCCGACACTGGTCCGCTCCTACCGCCGATCATGGGAGCGGCGCAGGATCGGTCAGCAGGTCGAGAATACCTCTCCTGCATCCGAGATTGCGCGGGCGGCGCTCGATAAAATCAACCGCGAAAATTGGGACGAGGGTCGTGGTTTTTATTGGACCATGACGGCAGGCGATCTTGGCGTCGGGCCGAACATGATCCTTCAACTCGGTTGGGTCTGGGGGGTGGAAGTCATGAATCCCCTCTACCGGCTGGGCAATTCGGAAGTCCGCACCCGTGTGCGTCGCATGCTTGAATTTCTCATGGACTCGGGAGCTCAGGCCGAGACAGGTCTTTTCAACGGGACCTATGATGGCGAGAACTGGATGCCTGCTCGCGGCTGGTTCGGCTGGCTCGATTCGATGTCCGCCTGCGCTTGCCGGACACCCGATACCGTCCGCCATGGTTTTCGCCTGCTGGATGCGCTGCGCGATGACGCCGGATGCCCGACCGCACTTGCCGACCGTTGGGAAGAGGCACTCAAAAAGGCGGTGGACGCCTTGCAAAGGGTCTATCGCAAGGAGGGGGAGATTCCTTATTTCATCGATCCCGGAACGGAGGAAGTGGTCTGGCGCGGAGGCGGGGGCGGCGCGATGGTCATCGATGTCTGGTGCGAGGCGGCCCGGCGCTGGAAGCGGAGCGACTATCTCGAGGATGCCGCAGGCTACGGCGAAAAACTTCATGAAACCATGATCGTGACCGGCGACCCGTGGGGGCGCCCGGTGGATTGCTTCTGCGCGGGGGATCACGAGACCGCACATGCCTTGATCTGCGCGTATCTCGCCCTCTGGCAGGCGACGGGAGCGCAAGTCCATCTCGACCGCGCTGTTCAGGCCGCCGATCTCCTGCTGAGCTGGCAGGTCACCGAGAATGTGAGATATCCCGAGGCTTCGCGACTCGCCCGCAATGGCATCCGGAGCTTCGGCACCATGATTGCCAACACCCAGAACAGCACCGGCGTGCCGGCCCCATGCACCAATTCCGCCAGCGAGTTGATCGATCTCTACGAGGCCACCGGCGATGCCGCATGGATCGAGCTTCTTGCCGATTGGCGCCGGGCCGGGCTCCAGCAATTGGTGCGGGAGGGTCAGGACTGGGGGCACTTGAAACCCGGCAGCGTGACCGAATGCCAGGCCCAGAGTGATACGATGAGCGAGTTCGGCGATGTCTATATCTGCGAGGCCGGCTGGGTTCTCACCGCATTCCTGCAACAAACTGTAGAGCTGCCATCGGTCTATGTGGACGGGGAAAAGGCATGGTGCCTGGATCACCTCCAAGTCGCGATGGAAAACGGCGTGCTCGCCGTCACCAACCCGACGAGCTACGACGCAGCGGCCACCATCCGCGTCCGCGGCGGATCAATACATCAGATGCAACTGCCCCCCGGCGGGACTTCCAGCCTGACCCTCTGAAAAGGATCGCCACAAACAACCATGGCTGAAACCAACCAACAATCGGCCGGATTCATAGGAATCGGCATCATAGGCACGGGCGAAATCACACGCATCATGCGCCCCGCATTTACCGAATCCACTCAATCGCGGGTTGTCGCGGTGGCGGATGTGAACATGGATGCTGCGCGTGTCGAAGCGGAGGCATTGGGTGGCGCGGAAGTTTTCGCCGATTACCGGGAACTGCTGGCGAGTCCGGCGGTGCAGGCGGTTTACATCGCGACGCCATCGTTTCTGCATCGAGAGATGGTGCTGGAGGCGATGGCAGCAGGGAAACATGTGCTGTGCGAAAAGCCCTTCATGCTGAACCAAGCCGAGGCCCGCGAAATCGCCGCCGCGCATGCGGCCTGCCCGGATCTGAAGGTGGCGAGTTGTTCCAGCCGTTTTCACAATTCGTCCCCCGTTATCAAGGCGCGGGAGTTGGTTGCATCCGGGAAACTGGAATGCCTGACACGAGTGAGGTTCCTGCAAACCCAACGGCCATCGAAGCCGGAGGCTTCCGATAGCTGGAAGACCAACCGCGCCGCCGCCGGTGGTGGCCGTGTGATGGACTGGGGAGTATACGATCTTGATTGGATGCTCTTTCTGCTGGGTGAACAATTTGATCCAACAGCCGTTTTTGCCCGGGTCGACAATTCTTTCAGTAGGAATCTCGAAACCGGTTTTTCGGCGGAAATCTTTCTTAAATCGGGAGTGAGCGTAGCCTGGGAGCGGCGGGATGAGCAGGGGCCGGCCATTAACCGCGTCGAAGTTCGCGGAACCGGAGGAGGATTTGACCTTCCTTTCATCCCCGGAGGCATGCCGGATTCGCTCACCTTCTATCATTACGACGAGAAGAATACTCTTCAGAGTGAGATTCTTTCCGCGCCGGTTGAAGGCTGGGGCCCTATCCTGCACCACCCAGTGCAGGATTTCGTGGGCGCGATTATCAATGACCGCTCGGTTGCATCTCCACCCGCATCCCAAGTGATGATCCATGGCGTCATTGATGCCCTTTATGCGTCGGCAGCCAGTGGCCGCAGCGAGGAGGTGAAGCCATGAAAACGCATTCCCCGATCTACGCGTTCGACAACTATTTCGGCGATTCCCCGCTGGCGAGGGATCCGGCCGCTCAGTCGGCCTTGCTCAAGAGTCTCGGCTACGGCGCCACCTATCATTCAATGAACCGCAAGACGGAGGAGGGATGGAAAACATTTCTCACTTGGGAAGAGTCCTCGCGTCACGGCGGGCTTCCGGTGATCGGCTATTACACTATGCTTGAGCTTGGCAAGGAACCGCCGGAAGGAGGGCATTCGGCGGAGGAGGTCATCGAGCATCTGCCGTCGGGATCGGTGTTCGAGCTGGCCATCATGATGGCTGGTTCGCAAGCTTCGGATGCCTCGCGCGATGCGGAAGTGATCGCTGTGCTGCGTCCGCTCGTCGATCTGGCGCGAAGCCGCGGAGTCACGATTTCGCTCTATCATCACATCTGGTTTCTCCTGGAGCGTATCGAGGACTGCGTGCGTGTGGCTGAAAAAATCAACGACCCGGCCCTGCGGGTTACCTTTTGCGGCTACCATTGGTATGCGGTGGATGGCAGCGAACTCACCGCCAAGGTCAAGCTGGCCGCTCCATGGATGTGCCTTGCCAACCTCTGCGGCAGCCGATCCGCGCCGGTCGATGCGAAGTTCGCCGGCTGCCTCCCCAAAACTATCGAATCGCTCGGAGAAGGGGATTTCCCGTTGGCGGAATTTATCCATGCGCTCACTGATGTCGGCTACTCCGGCCCGGTCGGATTCCAAGGCTACAAAATCGGCGGGCACCCGCCCGAGACGCTGGCCACTTCGATCGAGGCATGGCGCAATGCATGAAGCATTCTTTATTAAGGAAGCGCTGAGGATTTAAACTGATTTTGTCCACCCTCTCCCCGGCGCTCATAGAGACGCCGCTACAAAACTTGCGATACGAGAGCGAATAGGTTGCCGAGCCGTCCGTTTTTGGAGGCATCAAACGGCGCTTCGCGCCTGAGTCTTGGGTCCGCTCGGCGATCCGACCCTACCTTGGGAAAACGATGGGGCGCTCCGTGTGTTCCGCCGCAGAAAAAATGATTTTGCTGTCCATGATTTTGCCCACCCTATTTCCAGCGCTCATAGAGACGCCGCTACAAAGCTTGTGATGCGGGAGCGAGTGATGCGCTGGGCATTTCTCAAGGCTTCGGCCATTTGGGACCATTCGCGGCCAGCAATTTTGCGATGTTCCCGTAGCGCTCGGCTTCCCATCCGTTGTGGCGTGTGGCGCCCATCTGGAAGCTGTCGAGGAAGGCGGACCAATTGGAAAAGTTTGCGGCGATGGCTTGCGTGGATTTTTTAAGAATGAGTGCCGCTTTTTCCTCCGGAATGTATCCGGCAGCGAGGCCGAGGTCCGAGAGATAGATGAGGTGGGCGTGAATCCAAGCGGACTCGTCGCGGGTTTGGGGATGGCTTTTTTGAAAGGTTTTTTCGGCGGCGTTGTCAGCGATGGCCATGAGGCGCTCAAAAGTCATGCCCTCGGGCAAGGGAGCGGACGGGGCGTTGTTTGAGGGTCGGAAGGCTTCCAGGGCTTCGATCTCGGACGCGAGTTCGGCCTTGTTTTGAATTCCGAACATGCGTCTCAACTCCTTTCGGGCGGCGTGTTTTTCATTTAACTGCGATCCCACTCGTCCAAGGGGATGTCCTTGTGCGAGCAGAATCGGAAGAACAAAGGCGGCGGCGCGCTGATCCTCCGGCGTGGCATCAGGTCCAGTCGGCTCGAATTTCGGGAAAACAAAGGGTTCAGCCGTGCCGCTCGCGGATTCCATGAGACGGGCGACATCCTCGAAACCGAGGCAGCGCGCTGCGCGGATCGGAGTGACGCCGTTTTTGTCGGCGATGGTGGGATTGGCGCCGTTTTCCAAAAGCATTTCCACGAGACCGCGGTTCAAAAGCGGATCCACGGCATGGGCCAGAGCGGTCTTGCCGTTGGAATCCTGGAGATTGATCGAGGCTCCGGCTTTGATGAGCGGGCCAACGATATGGGGGTGCGGCCACTCGTCGCATGCGGCCATGAGCGGGGTTCTGCCATTACCGAGCGCAATGGAGTTCACATCCGCGCCGGTGGCAATGAGTTCGCGCATCATCAAAATGTGGCCGTATCCGCAGGCGTAGTGAAGCGCCGTGCCGCCATGGGGAGTGGCCTGATCCAGACGGCTCTTGGGAAGCAATGCGCGGAAGATCTGAAGGTCATGGTTGCAGCCAGGCTTTGAGTCTGTGACGGCCATGATCAAGGGCGTTTGTTTCCACTTGTCTTGGACGTCTGTCTTCGCGCCTGCAGCGAGGAGTCGCAGCACGCAGGGAAATTGCCGAAACTGCGTGGCATAGTGCATTGCGGTGTCGCCATTTAGATCAAGAATGTCCAATGCTGCCCCGTGCTTGAGGAGTTCGTCGATGATGTGCGTGAATCCGCACTGGGCCGCCACCATCAGGGCGCTTAACTTGAATTTTCCATTCAAGGCGTTGATGTCAGAGGACGGAAGAGCCGCGCGCAAAGCAGTGAGATCGCCGGTTGATGCTGCCTTGTAGAGGGGTGACTCGGTTTGATCCTCTCCCTCCTTGGAATCCCTCGGCGTGACATTTTCATTGAAATCAAAGGTGGGGGCTTTTTTGACCCGTTCGGGGCCGTCCATTTCTCCCAAGACCGCTGCAAGCCGTGCGTCGCGAATTTCGTAGGCTTGGGATTCCTTCA
>JBJTGE010000283.1:0-3021 GCA_046093785.1 Spartobacteria bacterium | reverse complement strand
CGTTTCCGGAAATGGTCAGGGAGACTGTGGAGTTAGCGACACTGATACCGCTGGTTGTGCCGGCGGTGAGGGTGAAGTCGCGGTCGGTTGCGCCGTTTGTGGAGCCGGTGTATTCCAGCGTGCCGCCGCCGAGGGTGAGGTTGCCGGCGGCATTGGTCGAGTTGCCGAGGGCACCAGCGACTCCACCATTAGTGATTGCGGCGATGCTCAGTGTGCCGGCTTTGATGGTGGTGGCGCCGGTGTAGGTGTTTGTTGCGTTGAGGGTGAGGGTGTTCGTGCCGAGCTTGGTGAGGGCGCGGGTGCCGTTGAGGGAGGTGGATTGCGTAAAGCTGCCTGCGGTGGTGTCGATGGCCACACCGGAGGTCGAGTTGAGCGTGAAACCGCTGAGCGTATTGTCAAATAAGCTGGCGACTTCGGCTTCAGTGTAGTCCGTAACCCCTCCGCCGCCCACACCGAGGCCCACCGTGCCTGCAGCCACTGCCGTGACGGCGCTGTTCCCGTTGCGGGTGGCTTTGTTCCGGAAAACCAATGTGCCGGCGTTGACTGTCGTGGCACCGTTGTAGGTATTGTTGCCCGCAAGCACCCAGGTGCCAGCGTCGTTCTTGGTAAGGGAGACCGCACCGCTGCCGTTGTTGGCAATGGCCGGGGCGAAGGTGTTGGAGTCGGTGTTCGTGCCGGAAAGCGTGAGCGTGCGGGTCTGATTGGTGGTGCCGTAGGCGATCAATCCGGTATTCGTGAAATTCAATGCGCCGCTGCCGTTGGCTTCGATCGTCATGAAATCACCGTCTGCTGAACCATTTATCGTGAAGAGCCTGTCGGTATTGTCGCCCGTGCCCGTGTAGCGCAGAATTGCCTTATCTAAGAGCAGATTTGAGGCGGCGCTTGAAGAACTGCCGATGCTGCTGGCCAAGCCGCCATCGGCCAACTTTGTCACAGTCAGCACAGGAGGCCCACCCGATCCCCCAAGAGATGTGATTCCCTGATACGAGTTGTTAGTTGCATTCAGGGAGATATTTCGATTATTGCCCTGCGAAATCACGCTGCCTGTGCCGCTGATCACTCCCGTGATCGTCATGGTGACGCTGTTCGCAGATTGTCCGATTGTTCCGTTGTTTATGATGTTTTGGGAGAACACTATATTGTTTGTGTTCAGATTGAGCACGCTGCCTGCACCGATGGTCACATCGCCACCGAAGTTGTTTTGCGTCCCATTGAGGGTGAGCGTGCCGCTTGTCACATTCACGCCGCCTGTGAAGGTAAGGCTGCCATTCAGCGTGAGCGTATTTGAGCCAAGCTTGGTGATCCCCAGAGCGCCTTGAGTTGTGTTCGCAATGGCATTTGTGTAGGTGCGGCTTGCTGTGGTGGTGTCAAAACCCAAACTCGCGCCAGCGGCGAAGTTCGTCGTGTCGAGCATAGAGACGATATCGGCATCCGTGACGGCGTTGTAAACTCCGAGAGTGGCTCCATTGGCCACGGAATAGCGAGCGGGTGTTGAGAAGCCTGGCAGGCTGGAGTTGCTCGTGATGGTGAGAATGCCGGCGTTGATGGCGGTATTGCCGGCGTAGGTGTTTGCGCCGGAGAGGGTGAGCGTGCCAGCGCCGGTTTTGGTAAGGCCATAGCCGCTGCCGCCATCGCCGATCGCACCTCCGACGGTGAGCGTGCTGGCGCTCACCGTGACGGTGCGGTTCGCGTTCATCGTGACAGCGCCTGTGCCGGAGTTGAGTGTGTTCGACCCGGCGAAGGTGAAGTCGCCATTCCAGTTTTGCGCGTTGTTGTTCGTGGTCGTGCGGGCGGCGGTGACATCGATCGTGCCGCCATTGATGGTGAAGACATTTCCTACTCCGCCGAGCGCGGCGTTATTGCCCAGGGTGAGCGTGCCGTTGTTCAGGGTCAACCCGCCGGTGAAGGTGTTTACGCCGGAGAGGGTGAGCGTGCCAGTGCCATTTTTGGTGAGGCGAAAAGCCCCCGTAACCGGCCTTCCGATAACCAGTGTGCCGGTGCCGTCGTGACTGATGGTGAGGTTGCTTCCAAGGATAACGCTTCCATGCGTGGAGGATCCGATAGTGTAGTTTCCCGTCGCTCCAGATTCCACGGTCAATCCCGCATCACCGCTGGCAGCTTGCAAGGTCAAATTTCTCGCATTAGACCCTGTTGCAGTAGTGGTTAGCCGAATAAAGACATCTGCATCCGCAGAGGCATTAAAAGTTAAACTTCGGATGGTTCTGGCAGAAGTTCCTAGAAAAGTTGGAGAGGCGGAAGAACTCGTGTTGGCGTTTGAGGCCCCGAAAACAATGTCGGTAGAGGTGCTGAAAGCTGGAAGTGAACCACCCCAGTTGGCTGCAGTTCCCCAATTACCGTCGGTCGTCCCGGTCCAGGTCTGCGCCCGCGCCTGGGGCGCGAGAGCCGCGCTGGCGGCGAGCGCCAGCAAAACCGCGATACGAATCTGCAGGAGGTAGGTTGGATGAAGAGCTGTGGTATTCATCGGGAGTCAGGGGTTGGAGTGTTGGGTTTGGACGCGGGATAAAAGCTGGCAATCGAGTGCAGGAAAAAGCCACGGGAGCGAAGCCGTGAAGCCGCGCCCCGCCCGCAGAGCAAGGCTGCAAGCGGCGCTGGCGACACGGGGATGATGGAGGGAAGGGCACTCATTTCAGGGGCTGGACAGTAAGATTCAGGGGGGGGATTTCTTTCTTATATGTCACAAGAATTATTCAACCTTCTCGAGTAGTCAAGTAGTATATTATTTCTTTTTCAACCACCATCGGACGCGAAGGCGAAACTTGGTAGCGCCGGGGGTAGAGTCATTTTTTTGGGGGCAGGGCGCGCTGCCGCGCGGAGAGATGGCAAAATCATGGACAGCAAAATCATTTTTTTGAGGACTGGGCGCGCTGCCGCGCGAAACTGTAGCGGCTGTCTGTGACTGCCGGGGGGGGTGGTGCAATTTTTTCAACCACCGATGGACTCTGATTGACACTGATGGGGAGACGCCGCTTCGCGGCTGAAACTTGGGACGACACGGAGGTC
>JBJTGE010000282.1:0-5929 GCA_046093785.1 Spartobacteria bacterium | reverse complement strand
GGCTATTTGGATGTCTACAACAAGCTCACCCGCGAGGATGTTTTGAACTACTACAAATCCCGCTATGTGCCGAACAACCTGACATTCGTCGTGGTCGGGGATGTCGATGCCGAGGCGCTTCGCAAGGAACTCGGCGAGCATTTCGCCTCGGCTTCGCGAAAAGCCCTCGAGCCGCTCTTTATCGCCACCGAGCCTCCTCAAATGGGCCGCCGCGAGATTCACGAGGAATTCCCGACCGAGCTGTCGCGACTTTCCATATCATGGCGCGTCCCCGGCGTGACGAATCCCGACACGCCCGCCTTGGAAATTCTCGGGGAAATCCTCGGAAGCGGCGCGAGTTCGCGTCTGAACCGTGAAATCCGGGAGCGCAAACAAATCGCCCACAGCGCCGGCGCCGGCATGTTTTCGCTGCAGTCGGAAGGCGTCTTTCTCATGCAGGCGGTGACAGATCCCGACAAACGCGAGGCAGCCGAGAAGGAATCCCTCGCCATTCTTGAGAATCTGAAAAAGAACGGCGTGACCGAGGTTGAACTCGATCGCGCCCGCCGTTCCCTGCTCTCCTCTCAGCTTCACGGCCTCACGACCGCGCGTGGCAAGGCGTCGGACCTCGGATCGAATTGGATGCTCACCCGCAACCTGAATTTCACCCGCCACTACCTTGACCAGATTTCCAAGGTGACCGCCGCCGATGTGCAGCGCGTCGCCCGCGAATACCTGCGCGACGAGGCGATGAATGTCACCTCGCTCAATCCGCCCGCAGCGAAGTCCGAGGCTCCGCAGGCGGTCGAAAACAAGGCCGGTGAAATCCAGACATTCACCCTCTCGAACGGCCTGCGCCTCCTCGTGCGCGAGGATTCCCGCATCCCGCTCGTGGCCATGAGCGCCGTCTTCCGTGGCGGTTTGCTCGCCGAGACAAAGGAAACAAACGGCATCACCCGCCTCTATTCCCGCACGATCCTCAAGGGCACCAAAACCCGCACCGCCGAGAAACTCGCCGACGATATCGAAGGTGTGGGCGGCAGCATCGGCTCGGACAGCGGCAACAATTCGTTTACGGTTTCGGTGGATGTCATGCGTCCGGACCTCAAACTCGGCGTGGATATTCTGGCCGATGTCCTTCTGAACCCCACCTTCCCCGAGCGCGAGGTTGAGCTTGAGAAGCGCACACAGATTGCCGGCATCAAGGCCGACGAGGAGCAGGTCACCTCGGTGGCCCGCAATCTTGTTCGAGAAAACCTCTTTGGCTCGCATCCCTATGCTCTGCGCAATCTGGGTTCGCCGGATTCCGTGTCCGGCATCGGAGCCGCCCAACTTCGCGAGTTTCACAAAAATTTCGCCTGCGCGGCGAATGGTGTCGTCTCGGTTTTTGGAGATGTCAAAGCCGCCGAGGTCGTGAAGCTTTTTGAAAAAGCTTTCGCGCCGATGCCCAAAGGCGCGCTGGCATTTGAGAATGTCGAAAAGCCCGCTCCCGTTGCAGGCTTGGCTCCCGCCACCGCGCACCTCGACAAGAAGCAGGCTGTCCTCATGCTCGGCTTCCAAGGTGCCTCGGTGAACGACCCGGACCGCATCGCCTTGGAATTGATCAGCGAAGCCTCGAGCGACCTCGGCTCACGCTTCTTCAATCGCATCCGCGAACAAATGGGCCTCGCCTACTTCGTGGGAGCCGCCCAGTTCTGTGGTCTCGCGCCGGGGGCCTTCCTGTTCTATCTCGGCACCGATCCGCAAAAGATCGAACCCGTGACCAAGGAAATGCGCTCCGAGATTCAGGACTTGGCCGCCAATGGCCTCACTGAAGAGGAACTCACCCGCGCCAAGGCGAAGCTCCTCGGTGGCGAGGCGATTCGAAACCAAAGCAACAGCGCCTATGGTGCGGCCGTGGCCGTCGATGAACTCATGGGCCTCGGAGTCGATGCCCACAAACGCCGCAAGGAGCAGATCGAAAAAATCACCCTCGACGACACACGCCGCGTCGCCGCAAAATATTTCCACTCGGATTCCCGAGTCGAAGCCACTGTGCTTCCTCCCGATAAAAAACCATCCACCAACTAACCACCCATGCCCGAAGTCCAATCCGCCACCCACTCCGGTGAAATGACCCAGCGTTTCATCGAACTCGTCATGATGCAGGCCCAGCAGGCCGCCATGTTTCTCGGCCATGTGCCGAATCCCCAAACCGGCCAACCCGAGGTCAATCTCGAGTTCGCCCGCATGTTCATCGACCAAATCGAAATGCTTCAGGAAAAAACCCGGGGCAACCTCAGCAACGAAGAAACCCAGATGCTCACCAGTGTCCTCTCCGACCTTCGTCTTGCTTTCCTGCAGGCTTCAAAAAATCCAACTGCCGCACCAAGTCAACCCGCCGCGCCTGCAGTCGAAGCAGCGCCCGCGCAGACCACAACCGCAGTGGAGCCCGAACCCGAGTCGCGCAAGCGCTTCAGCAAAAGTTACGGTTCGTAATTGATATTTCCTACACCTCCGAATTCCCAAACCTACAAAACAACACCCATGCCCTACTTCCCCGAAGTCCCAAAAATCGCCTACGAAGGCTCCAAATCCAAAAATCCTTTCGCCTTTAAACACTACAACCCCGACGAACTCGTCGAGGGCAAATCCATGCGCGAGCATCTGCGTTTTGCGGCCGCCTACTGGCATGTGATGCGCAATCCCCTGGCTGATCCCTTCGGTGGAGGCACGGCTCTCATGCCCTGGGACGATGGGTCGAATTCCGTGGCGAACGCCCAGAAGCGCGTGCGGGTGTTTTTTGAATTCCTCGAAAAAATCGACATCGATTTCTACTGCTTCCACGACCGCGATGTCGCGCCCGAGTGCGACACGCTCGCCGAGTCCCACGCCGCGTTGGATGCCGTTGCCGGCACACTCGCCGAGGAGCAGCAGCGCACGGGCAAGAAGCTCCTCTGGGGCACGGCCTGCCTTTTTGCGCATCCGCGCTTCGCCCAAGGCGGTGCCACCACACCGAGCCTGCCGGTCTTCGCCCACGCCGCAGCCCAAGTCAAAAAAGCCATCTCCGTCACCAAGGAACTCGGCGGCGGCGGCTATGTCTTCTGGGGCGGCCGTGAGGGCTATTCCTCGCTCTGGAACACCGACATGAAGCACGAACTCGATCAACTCGCCGCCTTCCTTCACATGGCGGTCGCTTGGAAAAAAGAAATCGGCTTCACCGGCAAATTCTGGATCGAACCGAAACCCCGCGAACCCTCGACCCACCAATACGACTCGGATTCCGCCGCGTGCTTCAATTTCCTGCGCGAATACGGCCTCTTCGACGAATTCGAACTCAACATCGAAACCAATCACGCCACGCTTGCGGGTCACACGATGCGCCACGAACTGACCGTCGCAGCCAATGCCGGCCGCCTCGGCTCGATCGATGCCAACCGTGGCGACGAACTCATCGGTTGGGACACCGACCAGTTCCCGACCAATATCTACCTCGCCGCCGAAGTCATGCTCGTCGTTCTCGGCATGGGCGGCTTCAAGGAAGGTGGACTCAACTTCGACGCCAAGCGCCGCCGCGAATCCCACGATCCCGTCGATCTCTTCCACGCCCACATCGGCGGCATGGACGCCTTCGCGCGAGGACTCAAAATCGCTGCAGCCATCCGAGCCGACGGGCGCATCGAGGAGTTCGTGAAAAACCGCTACGCCTCGTGGAATTCCGACCTCGGAAAGAAAATCCTCGCCGGCAAGGCATCGTTCGCCGAACTCGAAAAAATCGCCCTCTCGCAGCCAGCACCCACGCTGGCAAGCGGTGGCCAGGAGTATCTCGAAAACATCCTGAACGAACTCCTGTGATCACCCTCGGCATCGACTGCGGCACGCAGAGCCTGAAAACCGTCGCCCTCGACGGCGATTCCGGAAAAGTCATCGCCTCCGCCAGCAAAGCCTACGGCTTGGTGGAGGGACTGCCCGCCGGCCACCTCGAGCAGGATCCCGCCATCTGGTGGGATGCCCTCGAGGAGACCGTGCAAAAAGTCCTCGCCGACCTCGGCTCCCGCAAAGCCGAGGTCGCAGGCATCGGCGTCTCCGGTCAGCAACACGGCTTCGTGCCGCTCGATGCCAACCACCAGGTCATCCGCCCCGCCAAGCTCTGGTGCGATACCTCCACCACCCCCCAGTGCGACGAAATCCGCGCCAAGCTCGGGGGACGCGACAAAACAATCGCCCTCGCGGGTAACAACATACTGCCCGGCTTCACCGCGCCGAAAATTCTCTGGCTGAAGCAAAACGAGCCCGCAAATTTCGCCAAGCTCGCCCATGTCGCCCTGCCGCATGATTTCCTGAATCTCCGACTCACCGGCACATTGCGCATGGAGTTCGGCGACGCCTCCGGCACCGCCCTGCTCGATGTCCGCACACGCTCATGGAGCCAGGAAGTCTGCGCCGCCATCGACGAGAATCTCATCACCAAACTCCCTCCAGTCGGCTCCTCAACCGAGCCTGTCGGAAAACTCCTCCCCGCCCTCGCCACCGCATGGGGCCTTTCCAGTAATGTCATCATCAGCGCCGGGGGAGGCGACAACATGATGGCTGCCATCGGCACGGGAAACATCCGCCCCGGCACAGTGACAGCCAGCCTTGGCACCAGCGGCACGATTTTCGCCTGCGCCCCGCAGCCAGTCATCGATCCCGAGGGGGAGATCGCCGCATTCTGTGACAGCGCCGACCACTGGATGCCGCTCCTTTGCACCATGAATGTCACAGTCGCCACCGAGGCTTTCCGCAACCTCTTCGGCTGGGATCACGACCGCATGGATCGCGAAATCTCCTCTGTTCCAGCGGGGGCCGATGGACTCATCTTCCTGCCCTACCTCCAAGGCGAGCGCACGCCAAACCTGCCCGACGGCTGCGGCGTCCTGCATGGAATGAACACATCAAATCTCACCCCCCCCCACATGGCCCGCGCCGCGATGGAAGGCGTCACGCTCGGCATGGCCTACGGCCTGCGCCGCATGGAAAACCTCGGACTCCAACCCTCCGAAATCCGCCTCACCGGCGGCGGCAGCAAAAGCCCGGTCTGGCGTCAAATCCTCGCCGACATCTTCGGCTACCCCGTTGTCACCATGCAATGCGCCGAAGGAGCTGCCCTCGGCGCAGCCATCCAAGCCCTCGCCGCTGCTGTGCCTGACATCACACTCGAAGCCCACGCCGCCCGCTGCAGCCCGGTCAACGAATCCACGCGCCTCCAGCCTTCGCCCGCCTACGAGCACCGCACACAGCTCACGCACCAAAACGAATTGCGCCGCCGCATTTTTTCGTGACTCCGCCACAAACCCCGCGCGGCAGTGCGGATTTGGAGGGTCAACCTTTGCCTTGCTCGCGCCCCTGCTCGCTGCGCCCTGCGGGCCATCTGCGATGCGCTTCCTCCGCCCCGCCCGGGGCTTTGGTTGGCTTGACCCAAGCCTGAAGCGCCTCCGCCACCGAGCGCCCCGTCCCCATGACGCCGCGCTCCGCCCACGCCGCTTCGCGGCTGAAAAATGGGTCATGCCGGAGGATGAACCCTCCCAGGTTACGAATCGCGCTGCCACGCGAATTTGGAGGGTCAACCTCCGGCTTGACCCAAGCCTGAAGCGCCTCCGCCACCGCAGCGCCGGTTTCCCATTACACCGCGCTCCGCCCACGCCGCTTCGCGGCTGAAAAATTGGTCATGCGAGGACGATGACCCTCCCAGAATTACGAAGCGCGCTGCCGCGCGGAAGAGGGGACCACGGTCGTCTCGACCGTGACAAGACCTGGAGGGACGACCTCCGTGTCGTCCCAAATTTCAGCCGCGAAGCGGCGTTCCCAATCAGTGTTAATCAGCGTCCATCGGTGGTGAAAAATCCCACCCGTCCTCGGCAGTCACAGACAGCTTCTACAGTCCCGCGCGGCAGCGCGCCCTGCACCAAAAAATAATTTTGCTGTCCATGAT
>JBJTGE010000281.1:0-13298 GCA_046093785.1 Spartobacteria bacterium | reverse complement strand
GGGACATCGGAAAGCGACAGAGTGATCGGGTAAGCCGCATCGGGCGAGTCGGGCCTGAGCTTGAGAATGATGTTGATGCCTTTGTTGTCGGAATCTCCGGTGTCCAGATCGGCGGCGCGTTTTTTGATGAAGTCGAGGGCTTCTTTGATGGAAGAATCGGTGAAATCGATACGGGGGATGATAATCGTATCGAGCTTGTTGTTGATGGCTTGGCTGCCTCTGCTGTCCATCTGCGGCTGCTCGACGATGGCGGTCGGGCCGTCGGTGAATTTCCGGAGCGGAAGTTCCCAGGCTTTATCCACGGCGGTCAGCATGGCACCGCGCGTTTCGCTGTAGGCGGCGTCGGCATATTCTTGGCGGGCGACATTGATTTTTTCCATCAATCGCCGTGCGGCGATGTTGTATTTGTCGATATTGAGAGCCTGCTCGCAGCGCTTGAAGGCGATATCGTAGCGCCCGGTCGCATAGTAGCCTTCGCCTTCCTGGATGAGGCGTTTCACCTCTTCAATGTTCGCCACATGGCGGGGCGTGATGGTTCCGCGATCGGCAAAACCCTGCGGGTCCATGAGCTGGGAGCGAAGGGCTTTGGCCGGGCCGTAATTCGGATCGTAACGGTTCTCGAGGACCACTTCCACGGTGGTGCGGGCATCCGCGTAACGGCCTTCGGAAACCCTCTGGCGCGCAAGCAGAACAGCGGCGTTGCAGAAACCTCCAAGCGCCTGTTTCCGGAGATCGGAAGAGGCCTCGCCTCCCTGCGGAAGGGTATCCACCGCGCTTTTGAAGAGCGCGAAGCCGGCCTCATAATCCTTTCCGGCAACAGCAGCGTTTCCTTTTTGAACCAACTCGGCGCAGTATGCGGTTTTTTGCTCCAGCACTTGAATGTGGGATCCCACAGTGCCCTGAACGCCGGGATATTGCGCTTGGAGAGTGCAAGGCGCGAGGGTGGAGAGAAGAAAAACCGGGAACCAGTGAGGAAATTTTGTCATTTCAGGTCAGGGAGATGAGCTTTCGATCGGAAGGACGGTAAAGAGATCCCCCGTGGAAACATCGCGTATTTGAGCTTTGGCGGCTGTAATGTCAACCAGTTTCAACTTGCGGGTGATATCCGGCTTGATGGTAAACTCCTCGCCTTTTTTCAGAGTAAAATCGGCATCCTCCGGCGTGAGGAGGTTTCGGAAGGTTCCGAACGAAGTTGGGTCATTGGCTTCCTTGTTGAAAACCAAAATAATGTTCTCGCCAGTTTCTGTATTTTGGACGGTGAGTTCGGAGAGGTTCACGGTGACGCCACGCTCGTTTGGGCCTTCCTTGAATTCATATTTCAGAATTTTATATGGCGCTCCTTCGATTGGCTCGCCGATTTTGCGGTATTGGCTGCGGGCGCTTCCTTTCAAATCTTTGAGATTGATCTGAAATTCCTTGCCTTCTCCCGAGGGATCGCCCTTGAACTCCAATCGGAAGGGAACGGGCTTGTAGCCAATGAGCTTGAGCTTGTTGAACGATGCCGGAGCGTCCTTGGGATCGTTCGGGTTGGTTTTGCTGTTGAATTCCTCAAGGTTGCTGAACCCGTCGCCGTCGGAGTCTTTTTCCTTGATGTTCATGTCTGTGTAATCAAGGCCGTTGGCGAGAAGCCAGTCGTTGGTGAGGGGTGGATGAAGTTGGTCGCTGCCTTCCGCGAGGGGGTCAATGAGTTTGCCATCCTTGAGCAAGTAGCGGCGGGAAACGAGCAGGGAGCCCCGCTCGGGAGCGCCTTCGGTAAGGTCGGTGGGGGCTTTCCACTTTGACGGGGAGTCGACAAGAGCGCTTGCCTGTCGGATGGCTTCAAGATTTACAGGCGAAAGCGCATTGTCCTTTGGGGCGGTGAGGCCTGCTTGAACGGCTTCCGGCTCCATGCGGCTCATTGCGATCCAAGCGGCGTTGGATACCAGCAAGAGCGTGGCAAGGGCGAGAATGAGGATATCGTATTTTTCTTTAACCCAATTCATAGACTTTACTTGGGCGGCGGGGTTGTCGTCGGCTGATCCAATGGCTTGGATTCCCACTCGGGAAAGTCGAGGATTTCAATAGTCAGGCTGGCGATGACGGATTCGCGGCCGAGGACGGCTTGAATGGTTTCAGCCGCGCTCGCAGTGGCGCTGGGCGTCGGAATGCCAAGGTTTTGGGAAGGATCGCCCGGTTGGGTGCGTGGGGGAGGTTGTGGGCTTGTGTTGTCCATCGTAAGCGAGCGAATGATAAGAAATTCGTCCGCGTCTTGGATCATGTTAAAGGCGGTGAGGAGCTTTTCCTGAGGGGCGGTGAAGGTGATCGTGAATGTTTTGGTGGAAATAGAGGGGGCCTTTGGCGCTGGTGTGGCACCGGGTTTGGCGGCTGGTGCCGGGGTGGGGGTGGCTGCGGGCGCCGGGATTTCCTTCCTCTTCAGGGAGGCGATGGATCCGATTTTCAAATCGACGATTTCATCCGTGAGTTGGCGGATGACCCGGAATTCGCGATTCAGCTCGCCGACTTCCTGCTGGGATGGGGGTGTGGCTTGGTATTCATCGAAGCCGTAGAAAAAATTGTCCGGAAGCGTGACACCTTTTTCGAGCGCTTTTTTTCTCAATTCGTCCACTGCCTTGCGGAGGTCGTCCTGGAATTCCTGCGGGTTGATGGGGGCGAGTGGTTCCTCCATCGCAGCCAGTGCCGTGCGATACTCGGCGATTTCCCCCCGGTATTCCTCGAGGCTTGCCTTCACAGCCTTGAGACCGCTTTCGGTCGGGAAGGGCTTTTGGTTTTGGAATTGTTTCAGCTTCTGCAGCTGCGAATCGAGATTTGCCTGTGCCTCGTCGCGACGCGCTTGGGCATTCACCGCCAGATACGAAGTGGCTCCGGTGCCTATGACGGCCAACAGAATCAGCACCAGGGCGATGGGGTTTTGTTTGAACCAGTTCATGGCAGGATGAGCGGTTGTTTAAGCGGAAGGACCAGTGTGTAGCCGTAGGCCCACGCCTCGCCTGTGGGTGTCGTGCGGCGGGTGATGATTTGCGACGGGTCCTCGCCGATGGCAAAAACGGTGGACGGCTTGAGATTGTTGAAAAACTTGTCGATCACACCGGCCCCCTCGCCATTCGGCGGGTTGTCGAGGTAGAGGCCGTTGATTTCGATGGCCGTGATCACTCTCGGGCCTGTAGAGGGTGTGGTGGTTTTGGGCGGGGCTTTTGCTCCGGGGGCGGGTGTTGGCTCGGGAGTGGCGATGACGCCTTCCACCGACTTGATCTGGGTGATCCAGATGAAGCGTTGGGGAACGGTGGCGGCGAGTTCCTCCATGATGGAGGCCCACGCGGAGCGCTCGGCGGCGATGGCTAGGAAGGGGGCCGCTTCGGCGACGAGCTCGTCCCGCTCCGCGATGGCGGCGGTGATGCCTTTGGAGAGGCTATCGAGGCGGGCGACCTCGGCCGTTTGCTTTTGGACTCTCTCGCCAATGCGCAGCGCGGATTCGTCGAGGTCCAGCCAGCAGAGGGCGGGGGTAAGAATGAAGAAGAGCGCCGCAATGGCCAGAGCGGGAACCCGCTTCGCGAAACGCTGGGCCTGCCTGACACTTGGAGGCGTGAGATTGATCTCGAGGGGGCAATTTTTTAGGGAACGCAGAGCACAACCGACCAGTTCGCCAAGGCCCGAAGCGCAGTGCGCGGTGCCTTGCGGAAGGGCATCAGAAGCAGCCTCCACATTGCGGAGGGGATTGAAATACTCCACTGGCGCCTGAAGTTTTTCCGCAAAAAATTCCGTCATGTAGGGCAGGCCCGTGCCACCGCCGCAGATGAGAACACGCATCGGGGTGCTGCCGCCTTGGGTCGTGCGGTAGAAATTGATCGAGCGGGCGATTTCCGCATGGAGACGGGTCATCGTATTGCGGGTCACTTTCGCCAGACGGGCTGCGGTGGGGTCTTCGGACTCCACATAGGCTCCGCCGAGTCCAACCGTGCCTTTTTCGAGTTTGAGTTTCTCCGCCAAGGTGATCTCTTGCGCGAATTCCTTGGAAATGGCGGTGCTGATCGTGTTGCCACCAATCGGAATGCTGCGGCTGAAAAGGCGGTTGTCCTCGATGAAAACGAGATTTGTGGTGCGTGAGCCGAGGTCCAGCAAGAGCGAGCAGCCTTTGGCATCGGCGTAGTTGTAGCGGAAGGAGTTGAAAAGCGCGCTCGGCGCAAAATCAATTTTCCCAGGTGCGATGCCCCCCTTGTCCACCGCTTCAACGACCTCGTTGAGCTGATCCGCCTTAATGGCGACGATCGAGACATCCCATGTTTCGCCACGGCGGTCGCCCATGATCTGGTAATCCCAGACCACTTCGTCGATCGGAAAAGGCACATTCTGCTGGGCCTCGAAACCGATGATCGATTCGACATCATTCGCCGTGGCGCCCGGCAATTTCACAAAGCGCGAGAAGACGCTCTGCGAGGGAAGGCAAATGTGGGTCTTGGCGTTTTTGGGAGCCTTCAGTGCGGCGCGGAGTTCCGCCGCGACCGATTCGATCTGGCTGTTCCGCGTGGCGTCTGCTGCGGGATCGACGATGAGTTCGGATGTTTTGAGCGCGACGAGCTTCAATCCACCGGCAGGCAATTCCTGGAACTCCGCCATGCTCACGGTCTGCATGCCGAGGTTGAGAGTGAAAATGCGTGCTGGTCGCGCCATCGTCAGAGTCGGATCAGTTTGCGGCCTTGGGTTTGGATGGCACGAAATAATCCCAAGCCAGCGGCGCGAAGGGCGTTTGGCTTTTTTCCAGAACGCGGCCGGTGACCTTGGTCATGCCTGCGTCGGATTCCCACCAACCCTTGCCCTGCTTGGCGACATCCGCGCTCTTGGAGGAGGCTATGGCAACCAGGCCGGTGGAGTTTGAAATCGTAACGCCCACATCGACGACCGCCTGCTGCGCGGTGGCCGGAGGCTTGCCGTCAAAAAACCTTCCCAGCGTTTGCGGAGAAACAAAGGCCGCCGTGTGCAGTCCCTTGCCATGGGGCACATCCGAAATGGTTGTGGTGCCAGTGAGGAGGGTGGGCTGCTTGTCGGGATTCAAAGCGGCATTGTTCAGAAGGATATAAAAACCAACCGTCAGGTCGTCGGTGTATTTTGGATCCTCCTTCGCTACCTCGTCCCGCTCGAAATTCACATCGATCTCGAGCCAAGGCAGCGGACGCGCCGCGCCGGGCTGTTGCTTGCGATAGGCCCCGGCGGTGAATTGAGGCGTCTCAACAAGCGCGGGTTCGATTTTTTTAATGGAAAACTCCGGCTTGACCTGAGCTTCAAGCGGCATGCCGCAAAGGGCAAGGAGCAGGGCAGGGAGGACTGTCGCGGGGAACCAGTTTTTTCTCATAGCGGGTCTTTTATTCGTGTGTCTGAAGGAAGTAAATCTTAAACGCGGCCACGGAAGAATTCGATGGTCTCGCGAATGCCTTTGTCGAAATCCACCTTCGGTTCCCAGCCCAGGATCGTCTTGGCGCGGGTGATGTCCGGCTGGCGCACCTTGGGGTCGTCCACCGGCAGTGGCTTGTGCTCGATCTGGCAACCTGCGCCGGTGATGCGCAGAATTTCCTCGGCGAATTGACGAATCGTCATTTCGCGTGGATTGCCGATGTTCACAGGTTCATGGAAGTCGCTCATCATCAATCGGAAGATTCCGTCGATCAAATCCGAGACATAGCAAAAACTGCGGGTCTGGGATCCATCGCCGAAAATTGTCAGCGGCTTGCCAGTCAGTGCTTGGCCGATGAAGGCCGGCACCACGCGGCCGTCGTCGAGGCGCATGCGCGGGCCGTAGGTATTGAAAATACGAACGATATGCGTATTCATGCCATGGTAGCGGTGGTAGGCAATGGTGATGGCCTCCGCGAAGCGCTTGGCTTCATCGTAAACGCCACGAGGCCCGATGGGATTCACATTGCCCCAGTAGTCCTCGGTCTGCGGGTGAATGAGCGGATCGCCGTAGCACTCGGAAGTCGAGGCGAGGATGAAGGCCGCGCCTTTGTCCTTGGCCAAACCGAGCGCGTTGTGCGTTCCGAGCGAGCCGACTTTCAGGGTCGGAATCGGAATGCGCAGGTAGTCGATCGGGCTGGCCGGACTCGCGAAATGCCACACATAATCGACCTTGCCCGGGATGTAGATGAAGTCGGTGACATCGTGGCAGATGAATTTGTAGTTCTTGTTCCCGGCGAGATGCTCGATATTCGCCACATTGCCAGTGATGAGGCTATCGATCGCGATGACGCGATGGCCCTCTGCAAGCAAACGGTCGGTGAGGTGGGAGCCTAAAAAGCCCGCACCGCCTGTGATGACGCTGATGGGTTGTGAGGAGGTCTCGGCCATAGGAAAAAGATTAGTTCGAGTAGGAGGCTTGGGTGCCTTTGAGATTCCGCTTTTTGATCCAAGGCATGAGACCACGCAGGCGTTCGCCGGTCTTTTCGATGCCGTGTTTCTCGCCTTCCTTGAGGAGTGCGTTGTAGCGCTTGTAGCCACCCTCGTAGTCCTTGATCCAGTCCTTGGCGAACTTGCCGGTCTGGATGTCTTTGAGCGCGGCTTTCATGCGCTTTTTCACCGAGGCGTCGATGATCTTTGGTCCCACGGCAACATCACCCCACTTGGCGGTTTCGCTGATCGAGAAACGCATGCCGGCGATACCGGATTCGTTCATGAGATCAACGATGAGCTTCAACTCGTGGAGGCACTCAAAATAGGCCATCTCGGGCGAGTAGCCGGCCTCGACGAGGGTTTCAAATCCGGCCTGGACGAGCGCGGAGGCGCCGCCGCAGAGAACGGTCTGCTCGCCGAAGAGGTCAGTCTCGGTCTCTTCTTTGAAGGAGGTCTCAATCACGCCACCGCGTGTGCCACCGATGCCCTTGGCCCAGGTGAGGGCGATCTTTTTCGCATCCTTGCCGGGGTTTTGGTAAACGGCGATGAGGGTTGGCACGCCTTTGCCCTCGGTGTATTGGCGGCGGACGATGTGGCCCGGTCCCTTGGGAGCGACCATGATCACATTCACATTCTTCGGTGGAACGATGGTCTTGTAATGAATGCTGAAACCATGGCTGAAGACGAGCGTCTTGCCGGGAGTGAGGTTCGGCTCGATGTCGGCCTTGTAGGCGGCCGGTTGCTTGGTGTCGGGAATCGCAACCATGATGACATCCGCGCGGCGCACGGCCTCGGCGGTGTCGAAAACTTCAAAGCCTTGTGCGGCAGCGACTGCACGGCTCTTGGATTTCGGATAGAGCCCGATGATGACTTTGCATCCGCTCTCTTTGAGGTTCAGAGCGTGGGCGTGACCTTGGGAGCCGAAGCCGAGGACCGCGAGGGTTTTTCCTTTGAAAAATTTGAGGTCGGCGTCTTTGTCGGTGAGGATTTTGGCTGGCATGGTTGTTTGGTGTTTTAGTGTTGGGTTGAGTGTCGGGCGGGGTTAGTTGGTGCGGGCGAGGGCGATTTTTCCCGTGCGGGTCAGATCGCTGATGCCGAAGGTTTCCATGAGGCTGAGAAATTTGTTGATTTTGTTCTCGGTGCCGGTGACCTCGATGGCGAGTTTCTCGGCTTGGACATCGATGATCTTCGCGCGGAAGATATCGCAGATTTGCATCACCTCGGCGCGGGTCTTGGAAGTGGCGTTGACGCGGAGCAGCACGAGCTCGCGGTCCACATACTCCTCGTCGCGGAAATCCTGGACATCGATGACATCCACAAGCTTCTCCAGTTGCTTCGTGACCTGCTCAAGAACCTTGTCGTCGCCACGCACCACGATCGTCATGCGGGAGGCCGAGGCATCCAATGTGGGACCGACATTCAGTGTGTCGATGTTGAATCCGCGGCCGCTGAACATCCCCGCCACGCGGGTCAGCACGCCGAATTTGTTCTCAACGAGAATCGATATGGTATGACGCATGAAATGTGAAAAGAGCGGGGATAGTGGGCGAGCGCGGCGGACGCGTCAATCCTTTCCGCGATTCCGGATGGCTCCGATGATTAAAAGAAATCGACGCCTTTTGTGGGATCGAATTTGTGGACAATGATGTCGATGGGAACAACCATCCCCTCGCTGTTTAAAATCACATTCCCGGAGTGAAAGTCGGCGATCTCGATACCCAGATCGGGATTTGCCCAAGCCTCGTATTTTGAGAAATGGCCCTCGCATGGAAAGAACCCGACCGAATCCAAAAATTTGATGAGTTGCTCTGGCGTTGCGTGAAATGCCCCTGCCGGATTCTGTGCGATGAAGTCCTTCGCGTGGATCAATCCCAGACTCCCGTTTTCGTTTTCGAATTTTCCGATGATCGTTGCGGAATCATGGAATGCTTAGTTGCTCGCAGCGATGCGTCGGAGATATTCCAGCGGGGTTGCCTTGCCGGGACCTTTGTCAATGGTGGGTCCAAAACGACCGTGGGCCGTGGCTTTGAAAACCATGCCGTCTTGAAACCAGACGAGATGTTTGGAAGCTATCGTAGCAGGTGCCTCGAGCGCTCTAATATCATACCAAGGTATGCTTGAGCTTTCTCTGATGGCTTGCTCTTCGGCATTCCAGGCGGATGTGCCGGGTTGTGCCGCTTGAATTGCGCGACAGCTTGCTCCCACGACACGGGCGATTTTTTGCGAGGCTGTAATGGCGGCTCCTCCATTTCTTTCCGAAATAATCTACAGGCTGGTCCGAGTCAACCCGTGCCCCTTGGAAATCTGTTTGAAGTCCCGATGAAGTGGGGCGGAAAACGCAAAAAAAACCCGGAGCTTGCGGCCCCGGGCTTTTTCGAAGGAAACGGCGCGTCAGGCAAAGACCCCGGCCGATTTTTCCGCGCGTTTGCGCGCGTTGGCGTCGAGGATTTTTTTGCGGAGACGGAGCGATTTGGGAGTGACCTCGACATACTCGTCGGGGGCGATGTATTCGAGCGAGCGCTCGAGGCTCATCACGATGGGAGGCGCGAGCGAGATGCCCTTGCCGTCGCCTTGGCTGCGCATGTTGGTCAATTTTTTCGCCTTGCAGGGGTTCACCGGCATGTCGTCGGGGCGGGCGTTTTCGCCGATGATCATGCCCTCGTAGATTTCCTCTTGTGGCCCGATGAATAGACGGCCGCGCTCCTGGATGCTGTCGAGCGCGTAGGCCATGCTGGTGCCGCCTTCCATGGAAACGAGCACACCGCTGTTGCGGCTTGGGATCTCGCCTTTGTGCGGGCCGTATTCCTTGAAGAGGTGGCTGCAAATGCCGTGGCCCTTGGTGAGGTTCACGAGATCGGTTTCGAAGCCGATGATGCCGCGTGTGGGAATCGTGGCCTGAACGAGCACGCTGTGGGGATTGTGCTCCATATTGATGATCTCCGCCTTGCGGCCGGCGAGGTTTTGCAGGATGTCGCCGAGGTTTTCCGGAGGCACATCAACATAGAGGCTCTCCATCGGCTCGAGAACGGAACCGTCCTCGGCGCGCTTGAAGATGACCTCGGGACGCGACACGAGAAGCTCGAAGCCCTCGCGGCGCATCTGCTCGACGAGCACGGCGATTTGCATTTCGCCACGGGCCTTCACATCGAAGTGGCCTGCGACATCGGTGTCTGCGACCGAGATGGAAACATTTCCGCGCGTCTCGCGGATCAGGCGGTCGCGAATCTGGCGGGCGGTGAGGAGCTTCCCTTCACGGCCTGCGAGCGGCGAGTCGTTGACGCAGATTTTCATAGAGATCGTCGGTGGGTCGATCTCGACGAATGGCAGGGCCTCGCGGTCTTCAGTGTCCACGAGCGTTTCGCCGATGAAAATTTCCTCGAAGCCGCTGATGCCTACGATATCGCCTGCCGAAGCCTCTTGGATTTGCACTTTCTCCAGACCCTCGTGCGAGAAAATCGCCGTGACCTTGGCCTTTTCCTTCCGGCCATCCTGGTGGATGCAAACGATCTGTTGGCCGAGCGAGACTTTGCCGCTGATGATGCGCCCGTAGGCGATGCGGCCGAGGTAGTCGCTGTAGTCGAGGTTCGACACGAGCATGCGGAAAAAGTCCACATCGGCCTTCGGTGGAGGCGGGATGTGTTTCACGATGGCCTCGTAGAGCGGCTCCATGTTGTCGCTGGAATCAGTAACCTCGTTTTTGGCGAAGCCCTGCTTGGCGCTGGCGTAGATATGTGGGAAATCCAGCTGCTCGTCGTTCGCACCGAGTTCCATGAAAAGCTCGAAAACCATGTCGAGAACCTTGTGCGGACGGGCATTCTCGCGGTCGATTTTGTTGATGACCACGATCGGCTTGAGACCGTTCTCCATCGCCTTGCGAAGCACAAATTTGGTTTGCGCCTGCGGGCCGTCGTGGGAGTCCACCACGAGGAGCACGCCGTCCACCATTTTCATGATGCGCTCGACCTCGCCGCCGAAGTCGGCGTGGCCGGGAGTGTCCACGATGTTCACATGGTAATCCTTCCACCGGAAGGCCGCGTTCTTGGCGCGGATGGTGATGCCTTTTTCTTTTTCGAGGTCCATCGAGTCCATCATGCGCTCATCCGTTTTCTGGTTGGCGCGGAAGGTTCCCGCCTGCTTGAGAAGCTGATCCACGAGCGTTGTCTTGCCGTGATCGACGTGGGCGATGATGGCGATATTGCGAATGTTTTCCATAAAATGTAATGCCGCCCGGCTTGGAGCGGAGCGCGGAATATGGGGAGGACGGAGGGGGCTGTCAACAAACCGCGCGTTAAGAAAACGACTTATTTCGCAGGGGAGAGGATTTCGCGAATCTTCAGCGTCAGCTCCGCCAGCGTGAAAGGCTTCCTCAAAATATCCTCCGCCGGAGATGGAAATCCCAGCGCGGCGATGGTGTCATCCGAGTGTCCCGAAGTGTGAAGAACGCGTAGCGGCGGGGATGAAAGCCGGAGCAACCGCGCCATTTCCCGCCCGCTCAGCAGGGGGAGCGCGACATCCGCTATGACAAGCACGGGTGGGTTGTCTTTGTTTTGCGCAAAGATATCGAGACCCTCCAGGCCATTGGATGCCTGCAGCACCTCATAGCCGAGGTCCTCAAGCTGACCTGCTATCATGTCGCGGAGCATGTGGTTGTCCTCCGCAAGAAGGATTTTTTCACAACCGCGCGGTAGTTCGGCCCGGATGGGATTTTGTTCCGCAGAAACCCCTCCACCCTCCGCCGCAGGCAACAAAATGCAAAATTCCGTTCCCCGGCCGGGCTGGCTTTTCACGGTGATCCGGCCCTGCATCGATTCGATGAGCCGTCGGCAGGTTGCGAGTCCGAGTCCGGTTCCGCTCCCCTCCGGCTTGGTCGTGAAAAATGGCTCGAACACCCTCGCTCTCACGTCGCGGGTCATGCCGGAGCCGTTGTCGCTGACTTTTAAAAAAACAAGAGCCTGTCCGTCCTTTTGAATCCTCCCCGTTTCAATCCGGATCGTGCCGTGCGAAAGAATGGCATCGCGCGCGTTGAGGACGAGATTGATGAGCACCTGCTCGAGGTCGCCACGGTCTGCTGTGATATGCAACGGATCGGTGGCGGGGGCGACCGAGAGTTCGACATTTTCGGGAAGCAGACGCGCCAGCATCGTGTCGGCATTTTGAACGACGCGGTTCAGATCAAGCACGGCGGCATCGCGTCCCCTGTCACGGCTGAAAACGAGGAGCTGGCGGGTGAGCGAGGCAGCCTGGTTGCAGGCGTATTCGATTTGCGAAGCGTGCTTGTGCAAGCGCGTGCCCTCGGCGAGTCCCGCGAGGAGCAGGCCGCTGTTGGCCATGATGATTGTGAGAATGTTGTTGTAATCGTGGGCCACGCCGCCGGCGAGTTCTCCAAAGATTTCGATCTTCTGGGCTCGCGTGAGCTGGTCGCCGAGGGATGTCCTGTCACGCCGGACTGCGGCTTCGTCCAACGCCCGCCGGACTGCGGGCGCGAGGCGGGAAAGGCGATCCTTCAAGATGTAGTCGGTCGCGCCGTTTTGAAGGGAATCCACCGCCGCCTCCTCACCGATGACCCCTGAAACAATGAGGAATGGCAGATCGGGCTTCACTTGCCGCGCAAGGCGGAGCGCCTCCATTCCATCGGCGCCGGGCAGCGAGAAATCGGCCAAAACGAGATCGACGCCCCCGCGTTCGAGCGCCTGCAAAAAAGCCGTTTCCGTATCCACCCGCTCGATTTGGCAATCCAAGCCATCCGCTTCCAGCCTGCGCGAGATCAACTCCGCATCGAGCGGGTCGTCCTCCAAATGAAGAATCCGGCTCTTCATCGCCGCAGGCGAAGCGAACGCGCCGGGGGGGTGTTCAGGCCGGTCCAGAAATGGCCGATGGCCTGAAGGGTTTCAACGAAGCACGGGAATTCCACAGGCTTCACCACATAAGCGTTCGCGCCGCTCTCATAGCAGAGGGAAACATCCCGCCGCTCGCCCGAGGAGGTGAAAACCACGACAGGAATGCAACGCGTGCGGGCATCGCTTTTGATGGCGCGCAGAGCCTCAAGACCCCCGATTCCGGGCATTTTGAGGTCGAGCAGAACGAGCGCCGGTTGAGAGGCGCCCCGGCCCTTCCATGCACGGCGGCGGTGCAGGTAGTCCAGCGCATCCTCGCCGGTGTGCACGACCTCGATGCGTCGCCCCGCGTCACCGCATTGCATGGCCGAGAGGGCCAGCTCGACATCGGCGGGATCATCCTCCGCGAGCAGTATGTGGGCCGGATCAAGCGTCATGCTCAATTCTGCGGGGAAGGCTGAAATAAAAAGTGGCACCCGCATTCACCTTTCCCAATGCCCACACGCGCCCGCCGTGACGGCGAATGATGCGCTGCACATTGGCCAGGCCGATGCCGGTTCCCTCGAACTCCTCGGCATTCGGCAGCCTCTCGAAGACGCCGAAAATTTTTCGCGCATAGCGGGGATTGAACCCGACCCCGTTGTCGCGAATGTAGATCGTGTCCTCGTCCTCGCGTCCCGGCTCGGTGCCTATCTCAATGACAGCACGGGTGCGCCGGGAGGTGAATTTGATGGCATTGGAAAGAAGGTTCACCAGCGCCTGGCGCATGAGGGAGCGGTCCACCGTCACCACGGGAAGATCGTGGATTTTCCAACTGATGATGCGATCCTTCGTTTCATGGCGCAGGTCGTCCAACGCTTCCATGACGAGTGTCAGCATGTCCGCCTCCACCTTCTGCACCTCGGAGCGCCCGATGCGCGAGAAGGCGAGCAGGTCTTCGATCAACTCGGCCATGCGCCGCGCGGCTCCGCCGATCGTGAGGAGATGCCTGCGCTGGGCTTCCGTGAGGCCGTCGGCGGCTTCTTTTTCCAGAATCTCGACGAAGCCCATGATGTGTCGCAATGGCGCCCGGAGATCGTGGGAAACCGA
>JBJTGE010000280.1:0-2292 GCA_046093785.1 Spartobacteria bacterium | reverse complement strand
GGGGTCGGCAGAAAAAAGCAAAATTTTTGCAAGCTTGCTTGCGGAGTTTTTTGTTTTTGTCCTGCCCCATTCGCTGCGCGAATGCCGCCCGTGTTCATTCCTTATCAGTGTGAATCAGTGAAATCAGTGGTTGGATAAAATGCAGATGGAGTGAGGGTGGCGGGTGGTGATCCGCCTACGCGCTACGCGGCTCCGGCGTGACAGGTCCGCCTTTGCGCGCTGCGCGGCAAAATTATTGGATTTGGCGAAGTGTGTTGAGGAAAGGAATCGCTGAAGAAAAAATGATCTCTGGATAGTGTATGTCCAAGTCCAAAAGGTGTGGATCGTAGCTGATTAAGTGTGTGGCATGGCCATTCATGGCGCAGAGTAGAAAGGCGATGTCATTCTCATCGATAGGGTAGTGGCGAAAATGGAAGAATTTGATGTCAACGATCTCTGCGAGGAGGGCGAGTTGGCGCAGAAAAGTCAGAATGGCGTGATCATCCACGCCTCGTTCGCGTAGTTTCATTGCGTATTCCGCTGCGATGTCTCTGGAGAGGAGTAGGGTAAATTCGCCTTCAAGCCAGCGGTCTATGATTTCACGATTCGGGCTGTTTGATGACTGGGATTTTCCAGCGGCAACAGCAACTGTCGTATCAAGAACGGCGCGAATCACTGCTCGGTAATGGATTGATGGATTTTTGACATCTCAAGACGCGCTTGTTTTTCATTGAATCCAGTGACTTTGAGTTGCTCGGCTTCTTCAAAGGCCTGGTTGACAATGCTGAGAATGTCTGGGCCATAGCGTTTTTTCAGGATTTGGCGGCGTGATATTTCCGACTTGAGGAATCGGGCGACAAGACCCTGCAAGTCATGAATTTCGTTGGCTTCCTCAAGCAGGTCTTGCGGTATTGGAATACTTGTCATGAGATGAAGATGTGATGACTTGCAATGGTATGCAAGGTTGAAATGATGAGTGGCGTGGCGGGTGACGGGTGGTGATCCGCCTACGCGCTACGCGACTCCGGCGTGACTATTGGTGGCGAGGGTCGAGGGTCGAACGCAGGTGGCCCAGATGAAGTGGGAGTTAAAAAAACTAACCACGGATGACTCGGATATACACGGATTGGGAACCACTAAAATCACGAAAGGACACGAAAGGGGAGAAGCAGGGCTGTGCTTGGACAAGCCAAGCGGCGCTGCGTTTTCAAATCCCTCTACAAGCGAGCTCGCGCGGGATTGTGAAAACACATCGCTCACTCGCTCCGCGAGTGGCCCTGCTTTGGCGCGAATCGTGCTCAGGGGAATAGGAAGTGATGGAGGGAATCAGGTTGCTGATTCGGGGGAGTTTTTGGAAGGCCAGTCGCAAGCTGGCTTGCAGATGGGCTCGCAAAAGCACCCGACTCCTCGCGCAGCGATGGGCTACGACACTTCCGGGGATAATTCTTTATCAGTGTGAATCAGTGTAATCGGTGGTTGAATAAAATGCAGATGTATTGGGAGTTACACGTGGAGGGTAAATGGTGGGTCGGACTTTGATTTCGGCCGTCATAGACGCGCCGCTACAGGGGTCGGGGATGAAATGTGGACCAGAAGCTCGGCAAAATCATGGACAGCAAAATGATTGAGGGAGGTGTGTGCTACTCGCTGGGTGTGTAGGCTGTGCGGGCGGCGTAGAGGGGAATGTGGCGCAGGCGGGGTTCCGTGTGTCCCGGGGCGGAGTGGAGTCGGATACCGTAGGGGGTGGCGGGATGGCTTTCGAGGAAGAGATGAAGGCTTTTGAGACTGCCGGTGGAGCCGGATTTCACTTCTATGGGTATGACACGGGATTCCACGGGCAGGAGAAAATCGACTTCGGCCTGGCTGTTGAGGGCTTCGCGAACCCAGAAGGAGAGCTCGGGTTCTTGGTCGGATGAGGCGGCTGCGAGGAGTTCTTGAGCGACAAACTGCTCGGCGGCGGCACCACGGTGGACGCCCAGAAGGTCGGGCTGGGAGACGAGTTCGGAGTCGATTCGCAGGGCGGCGTGGAGGAGTCCGATGTCGAGAAAAACGAGTTTGACGAGGCGCGGATTGGACTGGGCGGCAAGCGGAAGGCCTTGACCTGAAGAGTGCGTGATTTGCCGGACGACACCGGCCTTTTCCAATGCGTTGAGGGCTTGTCGGACGGAAGATGCGCGCCGGTCGGGATCGATGTGGGAAAATTTCAGGCGGTCACCAACCAGACCGGGCGTGCGGAGGAAGAGGTTCTCGGCAAGTTCGGCTGGAACGAGGGGAGCGTATTTGGCGAAGTCGCGCCGGTAGGTTTGCAAGATG
>JBJTGE010000279.1:0-3679 GCA_046093785.1 Spartobacteria bacterium | reverse complement strand
TGTTGGGTGCCTTCCTCGGCGACGCCCTCGCGATGCCGGTCCATTGGTATTACGACCGCGCAGCCTTGGCGCGGGACTACGGTCGCGTGGTCGATCTCGTCACCCCAAAAAATCCCCACGCGGACAGCATTCTCTGGCGTTCCAGCTACACGGCACCGAACCCCAAGGGCGAAATCCTCCACAGGTAGGCTGCCTTCTGGGGACGGCGTGGCATTCACTACCACCAGTTCCTGCAGGCGGGAGAAAACACGCTGAACATGCAACTCGCCATGGAACTTCTCGCCGTTCTGCGCGAGCACGGAAATTACGACAGGGCCGAATACCTCAAGCGCTACATCGATTTCATGACCACGCCCGATCGGCACCGTGACACCTACATCGAGGAATGCCACAGGAACTTTTTCACCAAATACGCGCGCGGCAAAAAGCCCGAGGACTGCGGCGGGGATGACATCCACATTGGCGGATTGGCCCATCTGCCGATTTTGGGCGCATGGTATGCCGACAACGAATCCGCCGCCTTGGAGGCAGTGCGCGAACATGTGCGTGTGACCCATCGCGGTGAACTTGTGGAAACAGCCGCACGCGATCTCACGAAAATGCTCATCGCCATCCTCAATGGCGGCGGCGTCCGCGAAAGCATCGAAAAATTTGGCAATGGATGGGTGGGACGCCGGCAATTGGAAGCATGGACCTCGAAACCGGACGAAGTGGTCATCGGATCGATTCTCAGCCCGGCCTGCTACCTCAAGGACGCATTCCCCGCCGCACTGTTCCTCGCTTGGAAATACTCACACAGTTTGGAGTCCGCGCTCATCGCCAACACGAATCTGGGTGGCGACAACTGCCACAGGGGAATTGTTGTCGGAGCCTTGGTCGGTGCGGGAGGCGCCTCGATCCCAGAGCGTTGGTCAAAGAACCTCGCCTGCCGTGAGCAGCTGATTTGAGGACCGACTGAAAAGAGAAGTCACGCGACAGCCCTTTGCAGCTTCCTTCTCCGCCAGGCAAGCGGGGTGGCTTTTTTATGCCGACTGAAGACGCTGATGAAATACGAGGGGCTTGAAAATCCGCAGGCCCATCCGACTTCGGCTACATTGTGTTCGGGCCTCTCGAGCAAGTTGCAGGCAAGGTCGATTCTCTCGCGGGTGATCCAGGCGTTGAGCGCAACGCCTCGTTCCGCACGGAACCGGCGAGTCAAATGATCCGCCGAGCAACCGACTCTGGCCGCAAGTGTCGCAACACTCAGGTCGGAACGGGAAATTTCCACCCTGATGATTTTCTCAACCTCAGCCACCAAGGGAGTGGATGTGCTTTCCTGCTGGGCGGTGTCTGTGTTCAGGCCACTGAGCACCGAGACGAGAAACGCCGTCACAACCCCTGTCGAGAAACCGCGTCGGAGGCTCTTCGGCAAGCGATGCTGATTGGAAGCCTCTTCAAGGAAGCGGAAGGCTTTTGTTGGAAGCGGAGACGCGAGAAAGTCGCCACTCTGGATGCGCCGCGAGTCATCAGCCCATCCGCGCAAAAGCATGCAGCCAGCCGCATGATTCATGAGCACAATCACTCCGTATGGAGTCCGCAAATCGATCGGGGTTTCCGCGTGAGGCACTCCTGCCGGCATCACGCACACATCTCCAGTCCGAAGACGGAATGATCCGCTTGGGCACTCAAAATCTGTGGCTCCGCCAGTTTGGAAAAAAAACTCGGGCGTTGTGTGAAAATGGGATTCGTGGCGACGCGTGTGGAGGCCGATGGGTTCAGGGACAAATAAACGCGTCCTGCCTTCCACGAAGCGCTTTCGCAATCGCTCGAGCTCATTGGAAAAATGACTGCGGATACCCCTTTCACTCATATCGGATTTTTAACATTTTTGTCGTCTTTTTACAATTCAAACGGGTTGTGCCGCTCACAAAATCTCAAGTAAACATGACGCCATGTTGTGCGTGCATTTCCGCAGAACACAAACCCAACTATCGGAAAACCCATATGTCATCCTCCACAAAAACACTCGTCTGGGGCGAATTCCGCCACGAGAAGAAGAACCCCAAAGTCGCTGCCCTCTACCCGAACGGCATGCATGAAACGATTGCCGGCTTTCTTCGCCAGGACAAAAACCTGTCGGTTTCCACCGCCTGGCTCGACCAGCCGGAACATGGACTCTCGACCGAAATTCTGGCTGCGACGGATGTCTTGATCTGGTGGGGCCACATGGCGCATGGCGAGGTTTCGGATGAAGTCGTCGCCCGTGTGCGCCGCCGTGTGCTCGAGGGCATGGGGCTCATCGTGCTCCACTCCGGCCACTACGCGAAAATTTTCAAAGCCCTCATGGGAACGACATGTTCATTGAAATGGCGGGAATCGACCGACAAGGAGCGCATCTGGAACATCGCCCCGCACCACCCGATCACGGCAGGCATCGGCGAGTATTTTGAAATTCCCGCCGAGGAGATGTATGGCGAGCCCTTCGGCATTCCAACGCCCGATGAATTGATTTTCATTTCCTGGTTCACCGGCGGCGAAGTCTTTCGCAGCGGCGCGACATGGCAGCGAGGCAATGGGCGCGTGTTTTATTTCCGACCGGGCCACGAGACCTATCCGACCTACCATCACCAGCAGGTTCAACGCGTCATTTCCAATGCTGTCCACTGGGCCAAGCCAACAGTCTGCATCCCGGATGCCTGCCCGAATTCCGCCCCGCTTGAGCCTCTCCCCATCGACCCTGAAGCCGCTGAACGCCCAACCGAAGGCCATCGCTAATGAAAAAGAAATCACCCGCTCATAAAAAAATCCGGATCGGCATCGTTGGAACCGGAGGCATGGCGAATGTCCATGCAACAGAGTTTCTGAAAATCCCCGGCGTCAAGCTTGCAGCCGTCTGCGATGTCGATGCCAAGCGGGCGGAAGAGTTTGCCGCCAAGCACGGCGGATACGCGGCGGTATTCACCGACTTCAAGAAACTCCTCGCAGAAGGTGGCGTGGATGCCATTTCAAATGTGACTCCTGACAGCCTGCACGCGCCGCTCTCGCTTCAGGCGATTGCCGCAGGCAAGCACATCCTCTGCGAGAAGCCGCTCGCCACGAACCACGCCGACGCCCTTCGCATGGCCCGTGCGGCCAAGAAAGCGGGCGTCATCAACATGGTGAACTTCAGTTACCGCAACTCGTCCGCGCTTCAAAAGGCGGCACAACTCGTGCGCGACGGGGAACTCGGCGAAATCGTCCATGTCGAAGCCAGCTACCTGCAAAGTTGGCTCTCCAGCCAGATCTGGGGCGACTGGAAAACAACGCCTGCTTGGCTTTGGCGGCTTTCCAGTAAGCATGGCAGCAAAGGCGTGCTCGGTGATGTGGGGGTCCACATCCTTGATTTTGCATCACTCCCTGTCGGTCCAATCCGCAGCATCCAGGCCCGCCTGAAAACCTTCACCAAACTCAAAGGCAAACGCATGGGCGAATACCCGCTGGATGCCAACGACTCCGCCCTCATGCAGGTCGAATACGCAAACGGCGCGCTGGGGGTCATCCACACGACCCGCTGGGCAACCGGTCATGCGAATTCGCTTTTTCTCCGCATCCACGGCACACGCGGCGCACTCCGTCTCGATTTGGACAAATCCTACAACGAACTCGAAGTCTGCCTCGGTGATGACATCCACAAAGCCAAATGGACAACGCTGAAAGCCCC
>JBJTGE010000278.1:0-9262 GCA_046093785.1 Spartobacteria bacterium | reverse complement strand
TTATTTCCCCAGTTTTGCCTGAAACTCCATGGGACAGCACCACCTCAACATCACAGAATCGCAAGGAGGCACACGCAAAAATTCTTAAAGCGCTTTTACAAACCGACCCTCGCAGACAGGCTTGAAATCAAGCTGTCGTGTGTTTTTTTGCCTCTTATGGGATGGCACTGTTTTTAATTTGATTTCTGTTTGCAGAGCCTCCTTTTTCAGATGATGAGGTGTGATTATAGATGACCCAAAAAATCCAGCAACTCGCCCAAGTGCGATTGAATCAGCCATCGCGCACATCGAGCGAAGCCTATGCCCAAATGGAACGGGCCATGAGGGCATCCCAGAAGGCGAGCGCGCTGGACATGAGTGGCGTGCGATCTTCCGTTGGGCTGAGTGAGAAAGCCTCGTCATCCCGCTGCAGTTAGCCCCGGAGCGCGTCGGCGGCCGGGAACATGATTTGACTTTCCTGCCACTTGAGCGCAGTTGGAGGAAGTTCACCAAACCAGATGGTTGCGGCCTCATGGTGGATTTTGCCGACGGATGTCCGTTATTGCTGCCAGGCACTCCCTTGCAATATCTCAAGCGCCTGCAACTTCAGAACAGCTTCTGGGGCGATGATATCCGGCTTGAAGGCGTGCAAATCATGGTGCCCGGCGCAAAGATTGTTACGACCCAACCTGAAAGGGGAGGCGCCAACGCAGGATTTTTTGAACGATTATTTGTGCGGCGAATTTGGTTTCCGAAAATTGAAAATCCCTCCGATGGGCTACTATAAATCCCATTCCTACCTCCTCGGGCGTTTTGCCATGTTTGATGTGCACCCGGCAAATTTCGTTCAGGTCTCGTCCAAGGTCGTCCTGCCGATTGATGTGATTATGATGGAGTGTGAAGGGGGTGAACTTGCCGCACTGGAAGCCGCGCTTTGATTGTCTAATCCGCAATCCGTTTCAGGATTTGGCCCCGGCACTCGTTACCAGCATCGGAATGCTTGAAAATCAGGCGGCTTGGAGTTTTTCGACGCGCACATGGGCGTTGTAGTCGGGCACGCCGCCGTGGGCGTCCACCACGCCTTTGCGGATGATGTTGTTTCCTTCGGGCCAATGGACCTGCAAATTCCCTTGGGCGATTGGCGCGCAGTGCACGCGGCCTTCATAGCGTCCCAGCGTATTCACAAGGGCGATGCGGTCGCCGGTTACCACATGCAAACGCGCTGCGTCCTCCGGGCTCATGAGAATGGCATCACGCGGAGCGTTGTTGAGGGGATCGATCTCGGCGTAGATGAGTGTGTTGAATTGCTTGCCCCTGCGGGTGCTGACATGAAATTCGCCTGCTTGGCGGTGGAGCGGGGGAAGCGGGACATTGCGGAAGTGGCCCCGGCCGTCTGGTGTTGGAAACTGCCCGTCGGCGCACAAGTGCGGGCCGCCGTATTGAAAGGCGTCGCCGGTCTTCTTGAGGTGCTGGACTCCATCGTAGAACGGGACGACACGCGCGATTTCCTCGCGCATTTTCCAGCCGGTTTCGCAACCGAAGAGGGACGCTTTTTCGGGATAGGCAGCCAGCGCAAGGTCGCGCAGGATTTTCCACTCCGCCTTGGCCTCGCCGACCTGGCGTGGAATTTCCGGCGTGAACATGACCCGCCGCTCGGTGCTCGTCTCGGTGCCGCCGTCGTCCTGTTCGTATCGGGTTTTGGCGGGCAGCAAAAAGACCGCCTCCTGCGCCGGAATGAACATCTGGTCGGTGAGAATGATGTCCTGGTGCACACGCACGGGCACTCGACTCATCGCCTCCCGCACATAGTCGGGCTCGGGCAGGGTGCGGAGAAAATTTCCACCGAGGCAGTAAAAGAGATCCAGTTCGCCGCGTTCGCACGCCTCGACCATTTCGGTCGCCGGCATTCCCTGCCAGTCGGGAACGGGGAAGCCGTATTCCTTCGCGAGTTTTTCGGCGTTTTCAGGAGTGATCGGTTTGTTGCCGGGGAAGGCCGTGGCATAGGCTCCCATTTCCGCTCCGCCTTGCACCGAGGAGTGACCGCGGATCGGCATGACGCCGTTTTTGTCGCGCCCGATGTAGCCCTTTGCCAGTGCCAGATTGAGAATGGCCTGCACTCCGTCGCCGCCGAACGGATGCTGGGTGATGCCCATGCTCCAGACGAGGACGGCGTTTTTTGCATCGCGGATGAGTTCGGCGAATTCGCGCATGGAGGCGCGGTCGAGACCGGCGTCTTTTTCCAGCGCTGCCCAATCCATCGAGGCCACATGCGCCTTCAGTTCGTCAAATCCCGCCGTGTGCTGGTCGATGAAGTTTTGATCAACCCAGCCCTCGGCGAAGAGGATTTTCATGACGCCCGAGAGGAACGCGATGTCGCCGCCCTGGCTCACTGGGAACCAGTAGTCGGCGATATTCGTGCCGAAGAGCGCGGAGTCGGCATTCGAGGGAACCCAATACTTTTTCATGCCGGGCTCGAAGTAGGGATTCACCAAAACAATTTTCGTCCCGAGCTTTTTGGATTCGTGCAGATATTTTGTGGAAACTGGTTGGTCGTTGGCGGGGTTTGAGCCGAAAAAAATCACGAGGTCGGTTCCATACCAATCCTTGTAGCTGCAAGTCGTGGCAGCCACGCCGAGCGATTGCTTCATCGCCGCGCCGGAAGGCGAGTGGCAAATGCGGGCGGCGTTGTCGACATGGTTTGTGCCGAGGAACCGGGCGGCCTTCTGCGCCATGTAGTAGATTTCATTCGTCACGCCCCGCGCGGTCACAAAAAACGCCATGCGGCGGGGATCGGTCGCACGGAGTTTGGCGCCGAGGCGCTGATTCACCTCATCCCACGAAATGCGGCGAAATCCCGGCGCGCCCTTTTCTCGGACCATGGGATACGGCAGGCGGCCGAGTTCGCGCAGTTGGGCGTTGTCCATTTTTTCCAGCTTCGAGACATCGGCCAGGAGCCGCTCGTCGAGCGCGGAAACTGTGTTCAGGCGCAAAAGATTCAGCCGCGTCATGCAGAGGTGCGGTCCCTTCACAGTCCAATCATGCAGGCCGGCAACCCCGAGCGCGCAGCCGTCGCACACGCCGCGAGTGATCACTTTCCACGCGTAGGGCAGGTTGTCCTTGTTCTTCCAAACGATATGGAACATGTCGCGGAAGTGCTTGGGTTTGGTGAGGCCGATGCCGAATGGCGCGCAACTCTTGAGTTTCTGAAGAAGCGGACGGCGGACGGCGTGGGATGAACTCATAAAAAGAATGATCCGCAAACTTTGGCAGTCCGGTCAAAACATCTTTCACATGGAAAGCAGGTTATGCCAAGGGCTGACTGCTTTGGGACTTCTGGATTGTAAAAATGCGAAATGGTCTGACTACTCAGCGAGGAGTTCGTTCCAGATTTTTTTGATGTCGTTGCCGAGGACGACGGTGTCCTGCCAGATGTTCGGGAAGCAGCTCAGGTTGTAGCCGATGGTGGTGCCTTGCTCTGGCATGACCCAGAGTTCGTTGTTGGGGCGCGGACCGGCGAGCCAGTATTTGAGGGCCTGGCGGATGAACGGGCGGCAATCTTCGTATTCGGGCGAGAAGTTGCCCTTGCCGTCGGTGATCGGGATCATGCAGTGGTGGCCATTGAAGGGGCGTATGTGCCAGAGGTTCGCCTGTTGGAAGACCGGGATGTTGGATTCGTCAAAAAGGCGGGAGATGTAGTCCTTCGGGACGAGGTGCTTCACGATCGCCGGGTGCGAGAAGTCGTAGTTCATACGGGGTGCGCGGCCGGTGGCCTTGAGGACGCCGGCAACAATGGCCGCCGCTTTTTCGGGAGTCTCGGTGCAGGTGTCGCGGTGAACTTCCAGATGGACGAGGGCGTTCTGTTTTTCCGCCTCCGCCATGAGCGCGGCCGTCAAGGCAACCGCCTCCTCGGTGGGCGTGTCGTGGTCGGCGAGTTGGCAGTTGATCGGGCCATTGTCGATGGCCATGATCGCGGCGATCTTCGGAGCGAATTGCTCAACGCGGCCGGCGTCAAAGGCCCCGCCGAACCGCAGGCCGTATTCTTTGAGCAATTCCTTGATCTTCGGGAAATCGGGAGTCCCGCAGTAGCCTTGGAAGCCGACATCGCGGACCAGCGACAAATGGGTGCGCAGGCCTTGCTCGGTGGTGGGATCGCCTTCGTGGAGGAGCGACCAGTAGTTGATGTGGATTTTGAGTGTGGGTGCGGTGGGCATGATGGGGCTTTCGTTTTTAGAATTCGTCGTAGGCGATGTGGTTTTTCTCAACGCCCATTTCTTCGAGCATTGTGCGGGCGGCTTGGATCATGGGTTGCGGGCCGCAGAGGTAGTATTCAACGGCCGCAGGGTTTTTGTGTTGGCCGAGGTATTCGCGGCGGAGCACATCATGGATGAAGCCGGTATGCGAGGTCCAATTGTCCTCCGGCAGAGGCTCGGAGAGGGCAACATGGAATTGGAAGTTGGGGAACTTCCGCGCCAGATCTTCGAAGTAGTCTTGATAGAAAACCTCCTGCCTCGAGCGGGCTCCATACCAGAAGCTGACCTTGCGTCCGGTTTTCAGGGTGTCGAAGAGGTGCGAGAGGTGGGAGCGGAGAGGGGCCATGCCGGCGCCTCCGCCGAGGTAAACCATTTCGTTTTCGGTTTCTTTCACAAGGAAGTCGCCGAAGGGCCCGAACGCCTTCACGGTGTCGCCGGGCTTGAGGTTCCAGACATACGAGGAACCCACACCGGCTTTGCAGTCCTGCCCGCGCGGAGGCGTGGCGATGCGGACATTGAAGCGGATCTGGGTGTCCTTCTCGGGATTGGTCGCGAGCGAGTAATTGCGGCGAACCTCGGCGTGGTTCTCTGTGGCGTAGTCAAAGACATGGTTGGCTTTCCAGACAGCGTTGAATGGCTCGCGGACATTGAAGTTTTCGAATGAAATCTTCCCGTAGGCGGGGATGAACATTTGGATGTATTGGCCGGCTTGGTAGTTGAGCTTCGGCGTGTCGGGAAGCGGCTCGAGGACGACTTCTTTAATGAATGTGGAGACATTCTCGTTGCTCACGACGCGGAAGTTGTAGGCCGTGGCGGCTTGCTTCGCGCCTTCGCCACCTGCTTTGTAAACATTCATGAAAATCCGGCCCTCGGTGACACGGACCGGATAGGTTTTGAGGGCGACGCAGACTGGTGGTCGTTGGGTCGAGCCATCACGCATATCGAAGCGGCCATTGTGTTTCGGGCACTCGATGAGGTTGCCTTTCACCATGCCCGTGGCGAGGTGTGTGTTGCCGTGGGTGCAAATGCCATCGGTCGCGTGGTATTGGTCATCTCCCGAGCGATAGACCGCGTAGGTGTTGCCGCCGTAGTCGAAGCGCAGCACATCCTCGTGCAGGAGCGCATCCACGGGGGCGACTTCGATCCAACCCTCGGCATCGGCCATACCGGTCGAGACGATGGTTTTTGCCGCCTCGTTTGCTGCGGAGCGCACGGTGGGCGTGGGGAGAACGCGCTTCACAAAATAGCCGGGGTCTTTGACCTGACGCAGAACGGCAGGAATGATCTCGCTCCACGCATGGAAGAGGCTGTGGTAGGGAGTCGGCATGTCGGGCTTCACGACCTCGTGGAGCTTCGGCAGGTTGTGATACGGCACCAACGGGAACATGTGGTGCTCCACATGGTAGTTCATGTTCCAATACAAAAACCGGTTGATCGGATTCATGTAAACCGTCCGGCAGTTCATGCGGTGGTCGAGCACATTTTCGGCAAGACCGGCGTGCTGGGTGAAGCCGTAGATCGGCATCATCCAAGAGCCGAGAAGGTTTGGCAGGCCGATGTAGAGGAGTGGCAGGATGCTGCCGAAGTAGAAACACGCGGCGATCACCGCGATGTAGATGGCGAGGTAAACCCGCGCTTTGAAATAAATCGTCGGACGCGCCGACTCGGGGATGTAGGTGGCCTCTTCGGCATCCAGACTGCCTGCCGCGTGACGGAACACTTTTTTGAAATACGAGATCGCAGCCGGGTAGCCGAGAAATGTCGTGAGGAAGCTTTTAATGTTCGCCGGGCGGGGAACGGCGATTTCGGGGTCGCGGCCCACAACAATCGTATCGCTGTGGTGGCGTGTGTGGCTCCACCGCCAGACCGTGCTCTCGCGCATGACCATGAATGAGGCGACCTCGTAAAGCGCATTGTTGAGCCAATCGCTCTTGAACGCGGTGCCGTGGCTCGACTCGTGCCAGCGGGAATCCGAGGTCGTGCCGTAAATCACCCAATATGCAATGAAGGGAACCAATGCCCAGGCGCTCGGCCAGAGGAGAAATCCCGCGTAACCAAAAAGCCCGAGCAGGCCGAACCAGATGATCGTGTCCCGAATGGCGGGGCCGTTTTTACGCTCGAGCAATTGGCGCATGACATCACGCGGCACGGGGGATTGATACCAGTCCGCTTCGGCGAGGCCTTTTTCGACGGCCAGTTTGGAATTCACACCGACGAGACTGTAGTCACTCAGTTGATGGGGTTTTGAATCGGATTCGGCAACGGCACTCATGGTTTTTGGGGTGATTGTATTGTTGTGGATTTCATCAAGACGGGGAGGGGATTTGCGGCTTGCAGGGAAGTCGCGATGCTCCTCGTCCGAGTCCCGCAACGATAGAACAGGGTGTGTTTTTGCCAATGGGCAGGAGTTCGTTATATATGCACAAAATTCGCATTTCGCTTGCAGTGTGGCATGGCGATCTTCGATGCTTTGGCTATTGTCCTTATGCCCACTCGCGTTCGTGAATCCGACCATCTGGCTCTGAAGTATATCTACGGCTCGGTGGTGCACTACCGTCCGGGTGACAAGCTCGCGCCGCGTGTGCTGCAGGATTTCGAGCTGGTTTTGATGATTGAAGGAACGGCCAACTACCGCTTGGGCGCGGTGGATTACAAGGCGCCGCCGGGCAGTCTGATTCTGGCCCGGCCGGGATTTCAGGAAACCTACAGCTGGGATGCCGCAGTGGCCACGCGGCATGCGTATGTGCATTTCGATATCGACGCCATTCCCAGTGGTTGGCCGCAGCCAGACAAGTGGCCGATTCTGATCAAAAATCCAGACGCGGTGGTTCCGCCGATGTTGCGCCATCTCCTTGGCCGCATTTCCGCCCACGGGCAAACAGCCTGGCCCACTTTGCGCGCTTGGCCGGAGGAGAGCCTCTTCATGGAGTGCCTGCTGGGAATTCTGATCGCACCTTCGCGCGACGAGGCTCTCGCGGTGGCGGACCGTTTGCCCGAGCCGGTGCATGCTTGCTTGAATTTCATGCGCGCCATCCTCGACACGAATCCTCATTACGCCCTGCAACTCGGTGAACTCTCAAAACGCGCCGGGGTCACCGAAAAACACCTCTGCCGGGTTTTTCAGACATCACTCGGCCACGCGCCCATGGAGACATTCCGCCTTCTCAAACTCCAACTCGCCATGGCCCTGCTGGGGCGATCCAGCCTGGCGATCAAGGAAATCGCCGACCGCTGCGGGTTTGAGAATCCGCTTTATTTCACCCGGTGCTTCACGCGGGTGTATGGAAAATCCCCCACGGAAACGCGGCAGTCCTTGCTCAAGCAGGAAGCACCGCCGCCGAATCCATTGCCACCGGATATCGCGCCGAGGATTTATTGGTAAACCGCCCTGCGGCAGAAAACGCGGGAAGGCTTTTCCGGTGGGGTCGCGAGGGTGGGGGATTTTTATTTGGCCTTGCCTTGATTGGCCACGGCGTTCATCGCGGCGGCAATGGCATCCTGGTCGCCCAGATAGTAGCTCTTGGTCGGCTTGAGATCGGCATCGAGTTCGTAAACGAGCGGAATGCCGGTCGGGATGTTGAGCTTGAGCACCTGCTCCTCGGTGAGGTTGTCGAGATACATCACAAGGGCACGGAGGCTGTTGCCATGCGCGGCGATGATCACTTTTTTGCCGGACTTCACAGTCGGGGCGATTTTTTCATGCCAGAGAGGGAGGAAGCGCTCGACGGTGTCTTTCAGGCACTCGGTGAGCGGAAGCTGGGACTCGGGAATGCCCGCATAGCGCGGGTCGTGGCCTGGCCAGCGCTCGTCGGATTTCTCAAGCGCGGGTGGGGGAATATCGTAGCTGCGGCGCCAGACGAGAACCTGCTCGTCGCCGAACTTCGTGGCGGTCTCGGCTTTGTTGAGGCCTTCCAGCGCGCCGTAGTGGCGTTCGTTGAGACGCCAGTCCTTTTCCATAGGAATCCAAAGTTGATCCATTTCGGTCAAGACGCCCCAGAGCGTGTTGAGGGCGCGCTTCAAGAGCGAGACAAACGCGATGTCAAAAGTGAAGCCTTCCTTTTTGAGGAGTTCGCCGGCCGCTTTGGCCTCGGCGCGGCCTTTGTCGCTGAGCTCGACATCGTGCCAGCCGGTGAATCGGTTTTCTTTATTCCAGGTGCTTTCGCCGTGGCGGATGAGGACAAGTTTATGCATGGATTCTGATAAATGAGGCCGTCCTTATAGTGGGCTCCCATCGGCTTTGCAATTTTTACTCATTGATTCAAACGCTTCGAAACGACGCGTTCGAGGTTGCGTTGGAGTGCCCGGGAAGCCCAATCTCGCGGCATGGGATTTTTAAGCGCACTTATTGGCAATGCTTCGGAGGTCGATGCCTCGAAGTTGGAAAAGGAATTTTCCCAACTCCTCATAGACGATGAGGAAATTCAACACGCCTACAAACTTTTTCGCGACCTCATCGTGTTCACCAACCTCCGGCTTTTTCTCGTGAACAAACAAGGCATGACCGGCAAGAAGCGGGAATACACCAGCGTCCCTTACAAAAGCATCGACTACTTCACCAAGGAAACAGCGGGTCACTTCGACCTCGACGCGGAAATCAAAATCTGGATCAAGAGCCGCCCGGAACCGATCTCCCTGGAGTTCAAAAAAGACACCCACATCCACGATGTTTTTCGAGTCTTGAGTTCCTACGCGCTCGCGGGGTGATTTCTGCGGTTGAAACCTGCGGGTGAGAGAAAAAGTGGAGCGGGTAGCGGGAATCGAACCCGCATGGCCATTCCGCCGCCTTTAAAAACTGCAAGATGCTGGAAATGAACAAAAGCAAACATTGAAAAACATCCTTGATGTTACCAGTATTGTTACTACCCTCTCTTCATGCCTTCGCTACACAAGAGAGCAGGATCGAGTTTTTGGAGTTGTGCATTCACTGACAATTCGGGGAAGCGGCATTTGGTAAGCACCAAGACCAAGGACAAGTCGGAGGCGCAGGCTTTTTGCTTACGCTTGGAAGCTATGTCTCGCCAATCAATGCAGGG
>JBJTGE010000277.1:0-4183 GCA_046093785.1 Spartobacteria bacterium | reverse complement strand
GTGAACGGACATCCTTTTCTTCCGGACTCCAAACGAAGCCCACTGGGGCTTGCAAACAACGCGGCGCGATTTGCCCGCGACGCTTATTTATTCCAGTGCCTGCTGATCACGCGACCTGCTGAAGATTTTCTTGGATCCTTTAGCCGTTTCGATGCCGAGGGGAGTCCGGCCTTGCCCTCCTGTCTCTTCTTGCGGTGTGGCGAAGAGTTGATTCCTCGTCGTGCGCTGGAGCTCTTCGGTGAACTGCCGCGCGGCGGGGTTCGTGCCCAGCGGCAAAATAATTGGAAATGGAGCCTGCCAGAGACCAAGCGACAGGAGGTTGTCAAAATGAGCCCAACGGATTTTTCTGATTATCTCGCGTGCCCCTTCCGTTTCTATCTCAAGAAGGTTCTATGGCTCGATGCGTTCACTCCTGACGCCCGTGAAATGGATGCCAAACACTTCGGGACTCTCGTTCACGAAGTTCTTGAAAAGTTTGGCCGGGAAACCCCTGAAGAGGCGAACCCGGCTGCGATTGAGCGCCTTGTTCTGGAGCATCTCAAGGCCTCGGCCACCCGGTTGTTCGGGCCTTCTCCGTCTCCTGCCGTGCGCATTCAAATCGAGGCTGCGAAGTTGCGACTGCGGGCGTTCTCGCGGATTCAGGCCGAACAGGTCGCGGCAGGGTGGCGCATTGTCTCGACTGAGCGCAAGCTCGAGGCGGATGGCGCGAACGCTCTTCCCATCGGGCCTCTCAAACTTTCGGGGAAAATCGACCGCATCGAGAAAAACGAGCAGACCGGTGATTGGCGGGTTTTGGATTACAAAACCCATACCAAGGGGATTTCTCCCGCGAAGAAACACTTCGGGCCGCGAATTACCCCCGAAGGCTTGCCTGAGGCAGAAGTTAATTACAATGGGGCCAAGGGTCCTGTAACCAGCCGCTGGGCCGACCTGCAGCTTCCGCTTTATGCCAAAATCTTGCGCCATTGGCACGGAACCGAGATCGGCGATGCGCCAATTATTACAGCCTATTTCACGCTTTCGGCTGATCCCGCCGAAACGGCTGTGCACGAATTCACCGAACTTGATAAGGATGTCATGGATTCTGCGCTGGCTTGCGCAAAGGCTATCGCCGGACTCGTCCGCAAGGGCGTTTTTTGGCCGCCGCAGCCTTTAAAAAACTCGTTGAACGATCCCTTTGAGCCGCTTTTCCTCAATGGAAAACCCGAAGCCTGCGTTGCACCCGAGACGATCGTTTTTTTGGAGGGCAACAAATGAGAAACGAACGACTGATCGCCAATGCCGGCAGCGGCAAAACTTATGCGCTCACCACTCGCATGATCCAACTCCTCGCCCAAGGAGTGGAACCCCGCAAAATTGCCGCCCTCACATTCACCCGCAAATCCGCTGGAGAGTTCCTCTGTGCCGTCTTCAATCGCCTCGCCGAGGCGGCGTTGAATCCCAAAAAACTCGCTGAACTCCAGACTAAAGAACATCTGCGAGATCTGGATGCGGCCCGTTGTTGCTTCCTTTTGGGCAAACTTGCCTTTCAGATCGGTGGCCTCGGCATGGGAACAATCGATAGCCTCTTCGCCCGTATTGCCCGAGCCTTTCCGCTCGAGTCAGGTCTGGCCGAGGACTTCACCATCGCGGGGGAGTCTGAAATCCAAGCCGCCCGTGAGCGAACGCTGGCCGCTCTTTTCGAAACAGAGTCCAGCGCCTCCCTCTCCGATTTCATCGATCTCCTCCGACGCATCAACCGCACTCATGGTGAGCGCAATGTTTTTGAAAACCTCCTCCGGGAAACAAAAAGCCTCCACGGAAAATTCCTCGCCACACCGAATAATGTGACTTGGGGCGATGCCTCCGCCATTTGGGATGCAGGGTGCGACATTTTAAATGCAGGAAAGGTTTCTCTCGCCGCTGATGCGTTTCTCCAAGCTGTTTTGGAAACACACGAGGACTTCTCGGATGAGGCGGAAAAAATTCTTCGCGCCAATTTGGAATCCCTGCGCAGCTTCGATTCCGGCGGGACTTGGAATCGGGATATATCAAACTTTGTCAAAGGACGCCTCTGTGCGGAACCAACATCCGGAAGCTTGCGGATTACCCTCAAAAAAGAGGGATGGCTGAATCTGAATACACGGGTCAGGGCAGCCCGTCTGGATCTTCTCCATGCCGCTCTCAAGCCCGAGTTTGAATCCCTGCTCCACCGCAGTCGCTCGCTTCACGTGTTGATGCAAAAATTCGAAGACTTTTACTCCCGGCTCGTCCGCTCGACGGGATTGGTGACCTTCGCGGATATTACGGATTCATTGGCTCGCAAGTCCGCAGATGTGGGCTGGAACGCATCGGCGGGATACCGAATCGACCAGACATTTGAGCACTGGCTGCTCGACGAGTTTCAAGATACCAGCCGCCCGCAGTGGAAAATCCTGAAAACCTTCATCGACGAGGTGGTCATGGATCCGGGCCAAGGGCGCAGCTTTTTCTATGTTGGCGATACCAAGCAGGCCATCTACTCCTGGCGAGGGGGAGACCCCGATTTGTTCTTCGAGATATTCGATGCCTACACTCCAGCCATACACGATGCCCGACCCCTCGTGGAATCCTGGCGCTCTTGCGATGCGATTCTCGATTTTGTGAACAAGGTTTTTAGCGATCTCGCCCGGGTTCAAAGCATACTTGAAATCCCCGTGTGCACTGCTGAGAAGTGGGCGAGTGCTTGGGCTAATCACAGCGCCTCTCCAAGAACCCGCGACATCAAAGGCTATGCCGAGTGGGTTTCGGTGCCTAAAAATGATGGCGAGGACGAGGAGCAGGGCGATGCGCAGGATCGCAAGGTGCTGGAAATCTTGCAAGCCACCCGGGCTTGGGAGCGAGGGCTTTCGTGTGCCGTTCTGAAGCGTGATAACAACGGAGTTGCGTCGCTGGCCGCGCTTTTGCAGTCGAAAGGAATTCCTGTTGCGGTTGAGGGAAGAACCAATCCCTGTGTGGACAATCCGCTGGGGGCCGCCCTCATGGCGGCCCTGCGAGTTGTGGCATCGCCTGACGACAAACTCTCTCTCGCTCTGGCCCAAGGTTATCCTGCATCGGCCGCATGGGGCATCGGTGATTGGAATTTCCGCAACCAAGCCTTGGCAAACTTAGCCGAATCGGGATTTGCCGCGACAATCCGACAATGGATCGACTCGACCGATCTCGAAGCCGAGCCATTTTTAAAAGAACGCGCCGCCGCATTCCTTCTGGCCGCCGAGAAATTCGATGCCTGCCGCAAATCCTCGGATGGTATACCCGATTTTCTCCGGTTCATCGAAAACCGCCAGACCCAGGAAAATGAAGCCACCGATGTTGTGCGCATTATGACAGTCCACCAATCCAAGGGTCTTGGCTTTGAGATGGTCATTGTCAGCGGACTCGACAAAAAAAGCGGTGGCAATGATGGCTCCAAGCTCGCGCTCGGTCCCTCCGCCCGTGAAGTAAAATGGGGCGTTCTTCTACCCGCCAAGGATTTTGCCGAGCAGGATGATGTCCTCCGAAAGCAAATCGAAATTCAAGACGCGGATGACAAATACGGCGAAATTTGCACGGCCTATGTTGCACTCACTCGCGCCAAAAAAGCCCTCTATGTCGTGACAAATGAGTTGGGTGAAAACACGAAGGCAAAAAACTTCGCACGCCTTCTGGCCCTTCAGTGTGGGACGGCTCCTGTCCAATTCGGTAATGTCGATTGGTTTAATACCTATCAATTAAGAGCGCCCGAACAAGCAGGTGTTAGCGTGCACACTCCCTTCCACGCTCCACTCTATGGAACTCCCAAGCCGGCATCGCCCTCCTCGTTCAAAGCCGAATCCACAACGGGGTCGGGCTCCGCTGGCATTTCTATCGATGCCGCCGAACTTGGAACCGAGGTGCACGAGGCACTTGCTGGCATTGAATGGCTGGAATCCCGTGTATTGCAGATGGATTTACTTTCGCGCGAAGCGGCCGACTTGGTGCGCAACTTTTTGGCTAAACCAATCGCCAAAGAGGTCTTCACCAAGCCGCAAAGCCAAACCGACCTTTTGCGCGAGCGGGCTTTTGATGTCATGCTCGACGGTCAGTGGGTCAGCGGCGTGTTCGATCGCGTGGCAGTCCATCGTTCCACAGATGGTGTTCCCATTTCGGCAATCATCTACGACTTTAAAACCGACCATGGTAGCCC
>JBJTGE010000276.1:0-12601 GCA_046093785.1 Spartobacteria bacterium | reverse complement strand
TGCGAACTGTATTTTCCAACAAACCGCGGGCTATCCAGAGACCGTCCAGCTATGAACTCTCCCGCTTCTAGTCGGCGTCCACCCCGGTGGAAACCAAGCGACTCGATCAAATCGCAGACTTTTTTTGCCAGCAGCGCGATATGCTCAGGACTTCGGAAATTCATTTTTCGGTGTGGCATAGAATGGTTCTGGCCGATGCCGATGGCATTCCGGATGCGAACTTGGAACGCGAATTTGGCCAAGTCCTGGTGATGTCGTCGGATTTTTTGGGTCCAAACACTCTTCGGGATAGTGTCATTTACGAGCATTTGGGCGATCTCTTCGCTGCCAATACCGCCACCCTCCAATCGACATTTCTCGGCAGGAGTATCTACAAATCCCGCGATGCCGAGCGTGCGCTCAAGGCCTTCACCCGGGCCACGGAATCCGCTCCGGAAAACGAGTTCGCCTGGGTCAAACTTTTAATCCTGAATGAAAAGTTGGGCAACAGATCCCGCGTCAACCAACTTCTTGACGAGCTCGTCGTGCGGTTTCCCCTGAACAAAGATATCCTCGTCAAAGCAGGAACCCTTGCCATTGAGCGCAAGGCTTTCGGCAAAGGGATTGACTACCTGGAGGCCGCCCATCAACTCGATCCCCTGGATGCCGAGCGCAAGACGCAACTCATCGCAGGCCTCACCAAATATGCCGTCCACCGCCACAAGAAAAACCAAAGCACTGTCTCGCTCTGGGAGCGCATGGAGCCTCTGCTGGACGCCTCGCCGGATTGTTGGGATCTGAGGCAGGCGAAGTGGGCGATGGATACTCTGCGCCGCGCCTTGGAAGGCAGGGTGGACTCCGCGGCGAACTGCGGTTCCCTGTTTTTTGAATTTTTCATCAGCCGCGAGGTCAGCTTCATGCTGCGCGAGACTTGGCGGAAGCAATGGCTCGAAACCCCCATCACCGCGGCCGGGTGGATCAGCCTGCTTCGCATTTATGATCTTGCGGATATGAATCCGGATTTTGCGAATTGGCAGAAGACTGAAATGGAGGACGCACTTCTCGAAAAAATCAATGCCCCGGAAGTGAAAAGGAGCATGGAAGCCGATCCTCGGTCCCTTTTTGGCTTCGTGGGTTTGTTGCTGGAGTGGTCTGGAGACCAAGGAAGAGGACAGGAACGGTTTATTGGAAAATGCCTCTCCAAGCTTTCCAGCACACTCCGCAAGTTGCTTAAAGAAAATTTGATTTTACGCGAGCCGCGTGTCGATTTTTACCTCTGTTGCGCGGATGCGATTCAGCGCCGCAGAAAGCCAGCAGGAACCGTGGAGGATCTGAGGAAGATCGACGACGAGGCGCTGGCGCTCGGACTCGATGATGTGCGGCAGGCGGTGACAAACTTGAGAAAACATCTCAACATCGAGCCGGAGGTATTTATTCCGAAAAAACGATCGCCCCGGCGCATCGTGACACCTCCAAGGCAAACGAACCCATCCGAACAACCGGACCCGATTGATGAAGGCCAACAACTGGAATTCGAACTTTAGATGAACCCGTTTCTCGTATTGGATGTGACTCCAGACTCGACCGACGAGCAGGTGAGAACTGCTTACACGCGCCTCCTGCGGAAGTATCCGCCCGAGCAGTTTCCCGAGGAGTTTCAAATGATCCAGGAGTCCGCCAGCAAGCTGCGCACCGCACGCGACAGGTGGAGGATGTGGCTTGAGCCCGATACGGAGGAGTCACAATCTCCGCTGGAGATATTGCGGAATTTTCAAAAACTCCCCGAGCGGATGCGTCCGCCGGGCTTTGAAGCTTTCAAGAGCCTTCTGCGCGACTCCTGCGCGGCAACCCAAAAAGATAAAAAATGAACGACTTCTCCGAAGAGCACGAAAACATACGGCAGGACGACGAGTTCCTTCTCGAACCCACTGAAGAATCGTTGAGCGAGGGATTGGCACCACTCTTTGAAAACCTCGCCAGTCAGATCGCCGCCTCGGACGCCGAAAACCGCCGCACCGCCCGGCGTCTGCTGGAGGGCCTCAAGGGCTTCGGCTCCGTTTTGGATGCCATGGCCACAACACTTGGCGACCTGCACGCCGGGGTCAGAAATTTGAGTGTCCCTGCGGCCGAGGCACCCCCGCGCGCTTCGGGCCACGCCCCTGCGTTTATCGAACTCTCCGACCGCCTGGATCGCATCGCAGCCGCACTGGCAAAGGAACCAGCTGCGGAAAAAACATGGTGGCCCGCGCACCGCAAAACCCTCGAGGCTTGGCGCAACGACCGCCGTCTTTTGGCCGAGTCGTTTTCGCTTTTGGAGGGACAAAAAAACTCCATCCTTCAGTCCCTCGGCCTCTCCCGCATCCGTTGTGCAGGCCAACCTTTCGACCCGTCTTGCATGACGGCCGTTGAGGTCGTGGCCAACGCATCACACCCCGATCACACCGTGCTGGAGGAGATTCTGCCCGGCTGGCGCGACGCCGTCAGCGGGGAAATGATCCGTTTCGCGCAAGTCCGCGTCTCCCGCACCGCTTGAAATTCGATTTCCAAAACCATCCATCAAAACACCACCATGCAGACCATTTCAGAGCCCATCGTAGGCATCGACCTCGGAACAACCAACAGCGCTGTGGCCGTCGTCACAGACACAAAAATCGAAATCATCCCGGTGCAGGGCGATCCGACCATGCCCAGTGCCGTGGGGCTTGATCCGCAAGGCAGGATCATCGTCGGCAAAGCCGCAAAAAACCAAGCGGTCTCAGCCCCGGAGAATACCATTCTGTCGATCAAGCGCCTCATGGGAACCGATGAAACCACGACTCTGGACGACCGCACCTACCGCCCCGAGGAGATCAGCGCCATTATCCTCCGCGAACTCAAGCTCGCCGCCGAAGCCCACCTCGGAGTGCCTGTGACGCGTGCCGTCATCACCGTTCCCGCATTTTTCAACGAGCGCCAACGCCAAGCCACACAGGACGCGGGCCGCCTGGCCGGGCTGGAAGTGATGCGCATCATCAATGAACCCACCGCCGCGGCGCTCGCCTATGGAGCGGGCGAACCGGGGCGTGCCTCCGAAAACATTCTCGTTTACGACCTCGGTGGCGGCACATTCGATGTCTCGCTGGTCTCTGTGGAGAACAATATCGTCGAAGTCCGAGCCAGCCATGGCGACACAAAACTCGGGGGCGACGACTTCGACAATGCCCTCACCAACGCGGCCGTGGAGCGCTTCCTGAAGCAGGACAATACCACCGCCGATTCGATTTCCGCCGCCACCCGGCGACGCCTCAAAGCCGTGATGGAGGACGCCAAGATCACACTCAGCGACCACGAGTTTGCCAAGGTGAGTGAGGATTACATCACTCCCTCCGCACACCTTGTCACGGAATTCACCCGTGACCAATACGAGGCACTCATCGATCCCTGGCTGAAAAAAACCCTCGAGTGCATGCAACGGGCGCTCTCGGATGCCAGGCTCACAGCCTCGCAGGTTGACAAGGTCATGCTGGTGGGCGGAGCCACACGCACCCCGCTTGTGCAGCAACTCCTCGAGGAGAAACTCCGCAAACGCGCGCAACACGAGATCAACCCCGACCTCATCGTGGCCATGGGAGCGGCCATCCAAGGAGCGGCGCTCGCAGGCAAGCCCTCGCCCGCCATTCTGGTCGATATTTCCGCACACACCTACAGCACGAAAACGATCAATAGGTATAATTTTGTAAGCAGGAGCCTCTTCGAGTGTTCGCCGATCATTCCCCGGGGCACCCCGCTGCCCACCAAAAAATCCAAAGTCTTCTTCACCTCGGAGGACGAGCAGGAATCTGTCATCGTGGAGGTTTATCAAGGCGAGCATTCACGGCCCGAGGACAATCTCCAACTGGGCGATTTCCGCATGGATGGACTCGCCAAAGTCCCAAGGGAAAGCGAGGTCGTTATCGAGTTCCAGATCGACCTCAACGGCATGCTCAAAGCCACGGCCACCGAGAAAATCACCGGCCTTTCAAAGTCCCTGACCATCGACACCAAAGGCGAACACCGGATCAACCTCGACGCAGCCCGCGTCAACCTTGCTGCCATTTTTGAAGAGGAACCGGATGACAACGACGCGGAAGATGAGGACATCTCCGACTTACCTCCCCTGCAGTTGCCCGGTCCCAAACCTGCCACAGCCTCGCGGGAAATCCTCGCCGTTGCAAAAAACCTCCGCCAACGCGCCACCAAAGCTCTCGAAGGCCAAATCTCGGACACCGATGCCAATTCGATCCGCGAACTTCTGGAGTCGATTTCCACCGCCATTTCAAACTCCGAGTGGGAATCCTTGCAGGCCCATCAAGACAAGCTCAGCGACATTTTATTCTATCTGGAGGACTGAACGAACAGCTTTCACGCCGAAGTTGAAAGCTGGGCGCGCCAGCAGGCGGAAATTGATTTCGCCGCCCTTTCCGCCTTTACTTCGCGATCCATGCCACTTCGTTTTTTCAATACGCTGACCCGTCAGATAGAGGACTTCATGCCGCGCGAGGCGGGGAAGGTGCGGCTCTACACCTGCGGGCCGACGGTTTACAATTTCGCCCACATCGGAAATTTCCGCGCCTATGTTTTCGAGGATTTGCTGCAGCGGCATCTGGAGTATCGGGGACTGAAGGTCGACCGCGTGATGAATCTCACGGATGTCGATGACAAGACGATCCGGGGTTGCCGGGCATGCGGCATGGCGTTGGCGGACTTCACGGCGCCATTCAAAAAGGCGTTCTTCGAGGATCTCGACACGCTCCGCATCAAACGGGCGGATCATTTTCCCGAGGCCACAGCTCCGGAGCACATCAGCCGCATGATCGAAATGATCGCGATGCTCGTGGAAAAAGGCCACGCCTACCGCGCCGAGGATGGCTCCGTGTATTTCCGAATTCGTTCCTTCGCCGCCTACGGCAAACTCGCGCACTTCGATCTGGAGGAACTCCGCGATGGCGTGCGCGTCCGCAACGACGAATACGAAAAGGAAAATGTCGGCGACTTTGCGCTTTGGAAATCGTGGGACGAAGCGGATGGCGATGTGGGCTGGGAAAGCCCATGGGGACGCGGGCGGCCAGGTTGGCACATCGAGTGCAGCGCCATGGCCACAGGCATTCTAGGGCCGGAACTCGATATCCACTGCGGCGGTGAGGACAATATCTTCCCGCACCACGAGGCCGAGATCGCGCAGAGCGAGTGCGTGACGGGGAAAAAATTTGTGCGTCTCTGGATGCACTGCCGCCACCTGCAGGTCGAAGGTTCGAAAATGGCGAAGAGCGCGGGAAATTTCTTCACCCTGCGTGACCTCATGGAGAAAGGCTGGAGCGGACGCGAAGTGCGCTACGCACTCATTTCGGTGAAATACCGCGAACCGCTCAACTTCACCTTCGAGGGACTCGCTGCCGCTCGCAGCGCCCTCCAGCGTCTGGATGAATGGGCGACGAGGCTTCAAGAACTGGCGAAGGGCGCATCGGGCGAAAACCTCATGGAAACGGGTGATGCCTTCGGCGAGGCGTTGGATGACGACCTAAACATCTCGGCCGCCTTGGCCGTGATTTTTGACATGATCCGCACGACCAACCGCCGAATGGACGAAGGCACGCTGACAACCAGCGAGGCTGCGGGCCTTTTGAAATGGTTGGAGGGTGTGAATTCAGTGCTTGGTTTCGAATCGGAAGCCGGTGCCGTTCCCTCCGCAGTCGGCGAACTCCTCGCCCGCCGCGCCGAGGCCCGTGCTGCGAAGGAATGGAAACTCAGCGACACGCTCCGCGACGAAATTCTCGCCGCAGGATGGATCGTGAAAGATACCAAAGACGGCCAGAAACTCACACCTGCGCCGCGCTCCGCCGCCTGAACCCAACCACCAAACCAATCAAACCATGTTTTCCATCGACGAATTTTTTGATCTCAGCCACTGCGAGCACAAGGCCCTTTTCGAGAACACAGAACATATCTGGGATGTTCTGCCAAAAATTGCAGCCTACCTGCAGTTCCGCCTCAAGCCCGGACTCCATGGACGCCTCATCGGCAAGCCATTCGTGAGCGGAGCGGTCTTTGTCGGCAAGGGCACGGTCATCGAGCAAGGAGCCATGATCAAAGGCCCGGCTTGGATTGGCGAAAACTGCGAAATCCGCAACGGGTGTTACATCCGCGAAAATGTGATCCTCGGCGATGGCGTTGTGGCCGGGAATTCCTCGGAATTTAAAAACTGCCTTGTTTTCGACAAGGCCCAGATTCCCCACTTCAATTATGTCGGCGACTCGATCCTCGGCTACGAAGCCCACCTCGGCGCAGGAGTCATTCTCTCAAATGTCCGCCTCGACAAGGCGCCCGTGACCATCCACACGAGCGAGGGCCCCGTCTCCACCGGCCTTCGCAAATTCGGCGCCCTCATCGGCGACCATGCCGAGATCGGTTGCAACAGCGTTCTCAGCCCCGGTTCCCTTGTGGGACGGAACAGCGTGATCTACCCCGGCAGCCAATGGAAGGGACACCTCCCGGCGGGTCACATCGCCAAGCTGCGGCAGGAGTTTTCGGTCGTTCCGAGGAAAAATTAAGACACAAAAAATGCCAGCGCTCGCACGCTGGCATTTCGAAGAATCTCTTTCGGCAGTTTTCTCAGACCGGGAGGGTCATCGAGTAGTCGAAAAGCTCGCCGTCCTTGAAGAAACGCTTCAGTTCCACAGCCGCGCTTTCGGCGCTGTCGGAGGCATGGGCGATGTTTTTCATCATGGTCGTTCCAAAGTCTCCACGGATCGTGCCCTTGGCGGCTTTAGTGGAGTCGGTCGGGCCGAGGAGTTCACGCACACGGTCCACGGCGTTGTCTGCGGCAAGAGCGACAGCGATGAGAGGTGTGGCACTCATGAAGGCTTCCACTTCGGGGAAGAATGGCTTCGTGGCGATGTGAGCATAGTGCTCGCGCAGGAGGCTCGCATCGGCACGGAACATCTTGCATCCGCGAATCTGGAAGCCGGCGTCCTCAAAGCGCTTCAAGACCTCGCCGGCCTTGTGCCCGGTCAGGCAGTCGGGTTTCAGAAGAATCAGGGTTGTTTGCATAAGGCGTGAAAATCTAACCGCCCATCCGCCGACGAAAAGCAGATTCTCAAGCGCCCGGCAGGGCCCAAACGAAAGATTCGCCAATCAGCAACCGGCAAACTACATTTCGGACCGTATGAAAAACCGTCAATTCTGCGGCTTGAGCTTCCATTTCAGCGAAGTGGATTTGAGCCTCTCGACGCTGTGGCAAGAAGCGAGAGCATGAAAAAACGCTCACGGGTCAGGCGATTGGCAAGGTTCGTTCTAAGGGGCGGCCGCCGCCGCGTTGGTCCCGCTGGGCCTTTGCAAAATCCCCCGCGCTTTGTGTTGTTCGATTTCGACGGCACGCTCGCCGACACCTTTCTCGTAGGCGTGGAGATTTTGAATGTGTTGGCCGAGGAGTTTCGCTTCCGTCCACTCCCGCCTGCGGAGGTCTCACTCGCTCGCGACCTCTCCACGCGCGGCCTCATGAAACATCTGGGCATTCCCCGCATGAAGTTGCCCCAAATTTCCAAGCGAGGCACCGAGGAGGTCGGCAAACGGATCGACTCGATTGTTCCCCTGCCCGATATGCCGGAACTGGTCCGCAAGCTGCACGCGCAAGGATTCCGCCTCGGCATTCTCACATCGAACTCCGAGGCCAATGTGAACGCGTTTTTGAAAAACCATGACCTCGAGATTTTTGATTTTGTCAAAAGCTCATCAAAGCTCTTGGGCAAGGCCAGCGTGCTGAGGCGACTCATGCGGGAACTCCACCTCAAACCCAGACAGATTTTCTTCGTCGGCGACGAACTGCGCGACATCGAGGCCGCCCAGGAAACGGGTGTGCACATCGCCGCTGTGACCTGGGGCTACAACAGCACCACCGCCCTCACCGAAGCGGCTCCGGATTACCTTTTCACCCAACCCTCGGAAATCTCCGACCTCCTTGAAAGCATGCCCCTCAAGGGCGATGCTGGAGACAAATGATGGCTTACACGGGAGGCTTCACAGCAGCTTTCACACTCGGATTCTTCTATTTCGTGGGAGCCGTCCCCGGTGGCGTTGCAGCGGGTCTGCCGATCTGGCTCGCCGCTTTGACCGCATGGCTCGGATACACGGCAGGAGCCGCCGTGATGCTTCTGCTCGGCGCTCCCGCCAGAAGCTGGATTGCCAGAAAACTTCACATCCCCCTCGAACGCGATCCGAACAAATGGATCTGGAAAGCGTGGTCGCGTTACGGGCTTGTGGGGTTGGGTCTTCTCGCGCCTCTGACCATTGGCCCGCAAACCGGATGCATCCTCGCGCTCGCCGTGGGTGAACGACCGCTGAAAACATTCCTGAGTCTCTCGCTCGGCGTCGTTCCCTACTGCCTCGGCTTCGCACTCGCCATCGGTTGGGGCGTCTCGGTGGCGAAGGGATGATCCGTCGCCAAGCGGGCGCATTTTTTAAAACCACGAAGCGGATTGTGAAATTGCAAGGCACCCGGTTTTCGGGTGAGCTTTCCGGACTATGCAACCAGACCAAGCGCAAGACCCCACGACTTTCTCGATCAACGCTGCGGCGGGTTTGTTTTCCGAAGCGGAACGGCAACTTGCAGAGGAGTTGATTTCCGATGGCCAGTCGCACCTTTTCGCGAATTGGGATGCCCCGGGCGTCTGCGACAAAGAGAAGAAGGAATTCATGGCGACATTGCTCAATGCCCACCGCGCCTACCCCGGCGGTTTGACGGCCTACACACGCAATGCGCGCCGGCTTTTGGCAGAGGCGGCATCCGGCGCGAATCCCTTCGAGGGCTGCACGCCGGCACAACCGGACTTGGTCGATCTCTCGTCATTCGACTCCGCCTACGACGCGGCCGAAGCCGAGGGATTGCGCCGCTTTGCAGAATCGGCGGTCGTTCTCGTCGCCGGGGGCCTTGGCGAGAGGTTGGGATATCAGGGTATCAAATTGGACATTCCGGTGGAGGTCACAGAAACGACAAGCTACCTCGCGCACTACGCGTCAGTCATCAAGGCAGCCTCGAAACGCCTCGGTCGCCGCATACCGCTTATCATCATGACAAGCCGCGACACGGATGAGGGAACACGCGCCTCGCTCGCAGCAAATCAGAATTTTGGTTTGGAAGAGGGCCAAGTCACAATCCTCCGTCAGGAACTTGTGCCCGCGCTTTCAGATATGAAGGCCAGTCTGGCTCTGGAGAAAAAATACGAGCTTCTTCTGAAGCCCCATGGCCATGGTGATATCCACACCCTCCTGCACACAAGCGGCACAGCTCAAAGACTGGCCGATTCCGGCGTGCGCTACCTGCTTTTCATCCAAGATACGAATGGTCAGGTCTTCAATGCAGCGTTCGCAGCCATCGGCGTTTCCGAGCAGCGCGGCTACGATTTCAACTCCATCGCGGTGAACCGCATTCCCGGCGAGGCTGTGGGTGGCATCGCCCGCCTCGTCAGAAGCGGTGCCCCGGATTTGACGATCAATGTCGAATACAATCTGCTCGATCCCCTCCTCCGCGCCACAGTGAACCCTGAGGGCGATGTGCCGGACGAGAAGGGTTTTTCGAAGTTCCCGGGGAATATCAACCTCCTCGTCGTCCGCCTCGCCCCCTACCTCAAAGTTCTCGAGTCCTCCGGCGGCGTTGTGGCGGAGTTCGTAAATCCCAAGTTCTCGGACAGCACCCGCACCAGCTTCAAAAAGCCCGCACGGTTGGAAACTCTCATGCAGGATTTGCCGAAAAACTTCACCTCGGGTGAAAAGGTCGGCGTCACCGTGTTTGATCGCGTCTGGTGTTTCAGCGCTTGCAAAAACAACCTCACCGACGCCGCCCAGAAAGTCGCTCAAAACGGCCCGCCGGAAAGCGCCTCCAGTGCGGAAAACGACTTCTACGAAGCCGGGAGAACAAAACTCCGCGCCGCTGGAATGGCAGTGGAGGACGGCCCACGCCAAAAGATCAGAGGCGTCCCCTTCACTTCAGGACCGCGCGTCATTTTGAGGCCTTCCTTTGCTCTGACACTCGCCGATGTCCGCGAAAAAATCCAAGGCGGCCGCATCTCGGGTGATGCCACGCTCGTCCTCGATGGCGATGTGCGTTTGGAAAATGTGACCGTGCCTGAGGGAACCGCTCTCTTCGTCCATGCGCAGGATTCCAGTCCGATGGCTCTGAAAGACTTCACCGCCCCGCCGACTTCCCGGTTTGTTAACCAACCCCTCACAGATGAGGAAATGACCTCCCATGACATCCCGGAATATCTGAGGATTCGTGGATACCGCATTGTCCAAAGCGGTGGCAGACTTTAAAAAAAGACATCGCACCCACAACCCCACTCGTAGCTGAAACCCGAAAACCTTCCTTAAATTATGTCCACCGAATCCAAATGCCCCTTCAATCACGGTCAACTCCTCGCGAAATCCGCCGGCGGCGGCACAACGAACCGCGATTGGTGGCCAAACCAGCTCAACATCCGCATCCTCCACCAGCACACCACGAAGTCGAACCCGATGGATGCCGACTTCGACTACAAAAAGGAATTTCAAAGCCTCGACCTCGCGTTGCTGAAAAAAGACATCACCGCAGTGATGACCGACTCGCAGGATTGGTGGCCTGCGGACTTCGGTCACTACGGCCCGTTTTTCATCCGCATGGCCTGGCACAGCGCCGGCACCTACCGCACGGGTGATGGACGAGGCGGCGGCGGAAATGGCAGCCAGCGCTTCGCTCCGCTGAACAGTTGGCCCGACAACGGCAATCTCGACAAAGCCCGCCGCCTTCTCTGGCCGATCAAACAAAAATACGGACGCAAAATTTCCTGGGCCGACCTCATGATCCTCGCCGGAAATGTGGCCTTGGAATCCATGGGCTTCAAAACCTTCGGCTTCGCCGGAGGCCGCGCCGACATCTGGGAACCCGAAGAGGACATCTACTGGGGCACCGAGGGAAAATGGCTCGAGGACAAGCGCTACACAGGCGACCGGGAATTGGAAAATCCCCTCGCCGCAGTCCAAATGGGCCTGATTTATGTGAATCCCGAAGGTCCCAACGGCAACCCTGACCCCGTCGCCTCGGCGCGCGATATCCGCGAGACTTTCGCCCGCATGGCGATGAATGACGAGGAAACCGTGGCCCTCATTGCAGGTGGACACACCTTCGGAAAAACCCACGGCGCGGGGGATGCCAGCCATGTCGGCCCCGAACCGGAGGCCGCGCCGATTGAGGAGCAAGGCTTTGGCTGGAAGAGCAGCTTCGGCTCTGGAAAAGGGGCTGATGCCATCACGAGCGGCCTTGAGGTGACTTGGACGCAGGCTCCGACGCAGTGGAGCAACTATTATTTCGAGAACCTCTTCGGCTTTGAATGGGAACTCACCAAAAGCCCTGCAGGCGCGCATCAGTGGGTCGCCAAGAATGCCGAGGCAACAATTCCCCACGCCTACGACAAATCAAAGCGCCTCGTGCCGACCATGCTCACGACCGACCTCGCGCTGCGATTCGATCCCGCCTACGAAAAAATTTCCCACCGCTTCCTGGAAAATCCCGACCAGTTCGCTGACGCCTTTGCCCGCGCTTGGTTCAAGCTCACGCACCGCGACATGGGCCCGCTTTCGCGCTACCTCGGAGCGGATGTCCCCGCAGAGGAACTCCTCTGGCAGGACCCGATTCCCGCCGTCAATCACCCACTCGTCGATGCGTCCGATATCGCCGCGCTCAAAGGCAAAATCCTCGCATCCGGCATCACCGTCTCCGAACTCGTCGGCACAGCCTGGGCCTCGGCCTCCACATTCCGTGGATCCGACAAACGCGGCGGAGCCAATGGCGCCCGCATCCGCCTCGCCCCGCAAAAGGATTGGGAAGTCAACGAGCCCGCCCAACTCGCCAAAGTCCTCAAAACCCTCGAGGGCATCCAAACCGAATTCCATGCCACCCAGTCCAACGGCAAAAAAATCTCCCTCGCCGACCTCATCGTCCTCGCCGGCTGCGCAGGAGTCGAACAAGGAGCCAAAAATGCCGGCCACACGCTCACCGTCCCCTTCACTCCGGGCCGCATGGACGCCTCGCAGGATCAAACCGATGTCGAATCCTTCTCCGTTCTCGAACCCATCGCTGACGGCTTCCGCAATTACCAAAAGAAAAAGTTCGCCGTATCCTCGGAGGAACTCCTCCTCGACAAAGCCCAACTCCTCACACTCACCGCACCGGAACTGACCGTGCTCATCGGTGGACTCCGCGCCCTCAATGCCAACTTCGAAAACTCCCGCCTCGGAGTCTTCACCAAGCGCCCCGGCGCTCTCACAAACGACTTTTTCGTCAACCTCCTCGACATGGCGACCGAATGGAAGCCCGTCTCGAAGGATGCCGACATCTTCGAAGGCCGCGACCGCAAGACCGGCGATCTCAAATGGAACGGAACCCGCGTCGATCTCGTCTTCGGCTCAAACTCCCAACTCCGCGCCGTAGCCGAAGTCTACGCCACCGCCGACTCCGAAAAAAAATTCATCCAAGACTTCATCGCCGCCTGGACAAAAGTCATGAACCTCGACCGCTACGACCTCGCCTAACCCCAGTCTCCCCCACCCCCGGCGCGCGTCCCTCCACCCGGAAGCG
>JBJTGE010000275.1:0-11578 GCA_046093785.1 Spartobacteria bacterium | reverse complement strand
AGGCACGGATTTCGCCTCCGCCATCTCCGGCACGGGAGCGCTCATCCAGGCAGGCAGCGGCAATCTGGTCCTCTCCGGTGCCAACACCTACACCGGAGCCACCACCATCAACGCCGGCATAATCAACCTGACAGGCAACATCTCCAGCAGCAGCGGCACGACAATCAACTCCGGCGGCACGCTCATCGGAACAGGAACCGCTGGCGCCGTAACAGTCAACAGGGGCGGCTTGATCGGCGCGGGCAATGCCACCGCCACTCCCGGCACGCTCTCAGTCGGCGCACTCACCCTCAATGGCGGTGGTGGCTACACCTGGGATTTATCCAACACCAGCGGCACGCCTGGAACAAATTGGGACCTCATCACGGCCACCAGCACGACGATTGGCGCGACATCTGGAGATAAATTCACCATTTTTCTCACAGGAAATCCAACCAACTGGTCCCCTGCGAGCACTTACAGCGCAGGTTGGAATATTCTGCAGTGGGGCACACTCAGTGCTTTCGATGCCAACGCATTTGCCGTTAGCACGGTCAATTTCACGGGAACATCGCCCACCGGCACCTGGGCATTCCAAAACTCCGGCGGCTTTTTGAATCTCAGCTACACCGCACCGTCCGGCACGGCCGTTTGGACCGCCGGTGGCGGCAATTGGAGCGTTGCCTCAAACTGGCAGGCAAACGCGGTGCCAAGCAACAACACCCCGCTGGAATTCAGCGGAGCAGGCGGTGAGAGCACCAACAATAGCGCGCTCACGACCATCAGCGGCCTCACATTCACGGCCAATGCCAGCGGATCCTACACGCTCAATGGCACCGCACTGAGCAACTCGGGAGGGATCAGCAACCTTTCCAACCGCACTCAAACGGTGGCCATGGACACGACAATGACGGTCGCCCAGTCTGTCTCCGCCCATGCGGGCAACCTGACTCTCACCGGGGCGGTGGACAATGGCGGATTCCTCCTCACCGCCTCCGGCAACAACACAATCCTCATCCAAGGGGCCCTCTCGGGAGCCGGCGGGCTGACAAAAAGCGGCAACAACACGCTCTCGCTCGCCGGAAACAACAGCTACAGCGGCACCACCACTGTCAGCGCCGGCAACTTGTCCATTTCCCACAACAACGCCCTCGGCTCGACAGCCGGCGGCACGACCGTCGCCTCCGGAGCGGCACTGCAGCTTTCAGGCGGCATCACAGTCGCCGGCGAGGCGCTCACCATCAACGGAACAGGTATTGGCAATACCGGCGCGCTCGTGAACACTTCCGGAAACAACGAATGGACGGGGAATATTTCCACAGGCAGTGCACCAAGGATTGGAGCCACTGCGGGAAATCTCACAATCAGCGGAAACATAAGTATTGCCACAAGTGGGACTCTGGATCTCCGCGCGCTGGCCAACACCGGCATCATCCTGAGTGGTGTGATCAGCGGCAGTGGCGCCGCAGTGAATCCGGTGGCAAGTCACGCTGGCACTCTCACCCTCTCCGGCAACAATACCTATACGGGCAATACCCTCATCGAGAGCGGCACAGTATCGATCAACTCGATTAAGAACTCCGGAGTCTCAAGCGCAGTCGGCGCAGGAAGCGAGCTGAGATTGGCATCAAATACCGCAACCGTGGCGCTCGTCTATACAGGTAATGGCGACACATCGAACCGGACTATAACTCTCTCTGGTGGAGGACAAGTTAATACGAAATCTACAATCATCTTCAACCACTCCGGCGCTGGCACGCTCAGCTTCACTGGAAATGTAGGCAACTCGAATCTTTCAAGAAGAGATTTGATCCTGCAGGGATCCACAACCGGCATTGGAGAATTTGCCGGCCCGATTCTGGCTGGGGGCAATGAAACCCTTTTCACCACCCTCACCAAAAACGGCACCGGCACATGGATTCTCTCCGGCGCGAACACCTACACCGGCACCACCACGATTAATGCCGGCACGCTGCAGATCGGCAACGGCAGCACGACAGGCTCCCTTTCGACCAGCAGCGCCCTCACCAACAACGCCACCCTAGTCTTCAACCGGAGCAACACCATCACCCAAGGCACGAATTTCGCCTCCGCCATCTCCGGCACGGGAGCGCTCATTCAGGCAGGCAGCGGCAATCTGGTCCTCTCCGGTGCCAACACCTACAGCGGGGCCACCACGGTCGCCAGCGGCACCCTTAAAGCCGATGCCGCCGGCGCCCTCGGCAGCACCTCCAATATCGACATCACCGGCGGTTCCTTGCTGGTCACCGCAGATGACGCCCTCAACGCAAACGCCAACATCAACCTCGGTGGCGGCAGACTGGCCATGAGCGGAACCTTCAGCGAAAATGTCGGCGCCCTCACCCTCAGTGCCGATTCCATCATCGACTTCTCCGGCTTCAGCGGCATCCTGCGCTTCAGTGGCTTATCGTGGGCCAGTGGTGCCAGCAACGCCACCCTGGCCATCTACAACTGGAGTGGCACCACGCTGTGGGGAACTCGAGTCAACAACTACCAAAATCCCAGCCAGCTCGTGTTCACAAGTAATGCCAATCTCACAAACAGCGATCTGGCCAAAATCAACTTCTACAGCGACAGTGGCTTCACCTCCATCGGAAGTGGATTCATCGATAGCGGCTTCACCGGAGGAGGTAACCTCATCATAGCCGTCCCCGAAGCCGAAACCTACATCACCGCCGTCGTCCTCCTCCTCGGCTTCACCTTCTACCAAATCCGCCTCGCCCGCCACGGCCAAGGCCTCCTCTCCCGCCTCGCCTTCCTGCGCTCAAGACGATTGGAGGGTCAACCTTTGCCTTGCTCGCCCCCATGCTCGCTGCGCCCTTCGGGCCATCGGTGATGTGCTTCCTTCGCACTTCCCAGTGCTTCGGTTGGCTTGACCCAAATATCAAACACGGAAGGTATGGAATGACAGCCAGACACCTTCCCGCGAAAACCAACCGAACAACGCTTGCCGCCCTTGCCGCCTGCACGACCGGGACGGACATGCTCCCTTTGGACGCCGCTTCTCTCCGACCCGTAGGCTCTACGAGCCGGAGGGCGGCTGAAGTTTGGGACCCCGACGGCGCGGCGTCCCTTGTTTCTTTAATTTATGCTATTTTCTGTTCGCTGAGCGCAGGTGCGTTTAGCAACCAGAAGAGACCCGCTGCTGCTGCGCAGCAGCAGCGGGTCGGCACCGGAAGACCGTTGCGTCCCTTGCGCCCTTTCGAGGAGCCCGTTGGTAGTTTGGTCGCCGGTGCTTTTGGTTTTCAACTCGAACAGTTGCCAGAGCCGGCGCGAGGGCCAATCCCTCGCGTTGAGCTCGTAATACAAGGATGAGTCAAACCTTCAAAACCATGAACCAATCCACAAACAGCGTCAAATTCCTCGGAGTCGATGTCGCCAAAGACAGCCTCCAACTCTTCTGCAACGGCCTCAAAGTGCCCGCGCAAATCCAAAACGCCCCGAAAGCCATCATCACTTGGCTCAAGGGTCTCCACCGCGATCATTCCCAACTCCACATTGTCTGCGAATCCACAGGCGGCTACGAAAACACCCTTCTGCGAGCCTGCTGGAAAGCCGGCGTGCGCGTCACCCGGCTCAACCCTGCCCGCGTTCGCGACTTCGCCCGTTGCCGCGGTCTCTTGGCCAAAACCGACGCCATTGATGCCAAAGCAATCTCCGAGTTCGCCAGCACCTTCCCGCCCGAACCCACACCAGAGCCCAGCCCGCAGCAAGTTCTCCTTGGCGAATTGGTCGCCCGCCGCGAAGACCTCAAAACCCTTCGCGCCGCAGAGTCCAACCGCTCCCGCGACATCCAGGACAAAACCCTGCGCCGCATGCTCGAAAAACACCTCCAGTTCCTCGACGCCCAAATCAAGCAGGTCGACAAGCTCATCGAGGAGACCATAAGCCAAGACCAAGCCATGCGTCAAAAGCGCGAAATCCTAGTCCGCACCAAAGGAGTCGGTGCCACATCAGCCGCCATCCTCCTGTCCTGCCTGCCGGAATTGGGAACAATTTCCGGCGAGGCCATCTCCGCTCTCGCAGGAGTCGCCCCCTTCAACCGCGACAGTGGAACTCTTCGTGGCAAACGCTGCATCCGCGCCGGACGCGCCGTCGCCAGAAAGGCCCTCTACATGTGCGCCTTGGTTGGCAGCCGCGCCAATCCCATCCTCAAGGAGTTCTACCAGCGCCTCATTTCCAAAGGAAAACCACCCAAAGTCGCCCTCACTGCCCTCATGCGCAAACTCTTAGTCCACCTCAATTCCTCCCTCAAAATCCTCAACTCTCAGCCCGCGTGAAAAGACAGTTGCTACCAATTGGCACGAGTCGCGCTGCCGCGCGGCAGAGGGGAGCACGGTCGTCTCGACTGTGAAAGACACTCGCCCCGCAACCTCAAGGATATGCGAACACCGCTTCGCAGCTGCAGACCAATGGTAGGGTCATCGTCCCGCATGACCCAAATATCAAACACGGAAGGTATGAAATGACAGCCAGACACCTTCTCGCCAAAACAGCTCAAGCCACGCCATGCGCCTGCACGCCCGGGGCGGGCCTGCTCCCTTTGGACGCCGCTGCGCGGCTGAAATTTGGGACCCCGACGGCCTCCGGCTCGGAGCCTACGCTTCGGAGAGCGCGGCGTCCCTACCCTGGGCTCACGAGGACGCCGCTGCGCGACCTCAGGCAAAAATGATCAACCGATTTTCCAGCCGTAATTTTAAATGTCCACACATCCTTCTTCTTCAACTTCAAACCCAACAAGGCAGCCGTCGCGATTTCAGGAGGGCGGGTTTACCTTGGTCGAGTTGTTGACTGTCATTGCAATCGTGCTAATTTTAGCCGCAGTGGCCTTGCCGATAATTGGTTCCTTTAGAGCCAAGGGGCAACAATCAAAATGTGCCGCAAACCTTAAACAAATAGGAGCGGCATTTTCATTGTGGGCAGCCGACAACAATGGCGTCGTTAAGTCGAGGGACCACTCCAATTGGATCAATGGCCCGGATGGAATCTACTGCCGCTCCTGGGTCTCGAACCTCAACCCTTACTTGATGCAGGGAGTGACCTACAATGGGACTGTCGCATCGACGGCATCTGTTTTTCGCTGTCCCGCTGGGAAGTCTCAGGAATGGAACGGCGTAAGCTATGCTGCGAATATCTACCTTGGCGGGTTTCGCGACCCGGATTTCAATCAACGGATGGGTGAGAACGCTGCACTCTACAATCCCCGTCGTGTCGTATCCGGTGTGGCTCCATCGAAATGTATCATCGTAGTCGATGGAAGATGTAAAACACAAGGGACTCTCGATTTTGATGCCGGCGGCGCGCAGTCCAGTCCGCCCATGGATCGCCGGCATAACAACGGCGTCAACGCCCTCTTTGCCGATGGTCATGTGGAGTGGATAAATCCGTTAACCATTTCTGCGACAGAATACGACGAGAAGTTTCGTTGGAAGGGTGGTGCCCTTTGGCCTGCCAGCGGGCAATGAAAAATCTTTTTAAACATATCCGAACACTACTGTCCGGTTATAAGTCTAACAACACCAATTTTTTATTTTTCTAACTAAATTTTTTTTACAAGTCGAACCCATAAGTAGTTCGTTCAAATGAGTTTTATCAAACGGATGAACGCTCAAAATCTGCAAGGTTTTGCAAAGAGTTCCGGGAAGTTATAGGATTTTTTTTCGAATTTTTCATAAAAAATATGGTTTTTTATTTCCCAAAAGTTCAGATTTTCAAATCCGTCACACCAGTTTTGCTTTGCAATCCACTCATCTTGAGATTTTAGTCAATTACCGTTTCCTTCTCAACCGGACACTTGTGATATCCGAACAATAATTTCCTCATGAAAAAACACCGCCTCGTCATCCTCGCCACCCTCACGCAGCTCGCTGCCAGCTTCACGCTTCACGCTGCGCCACCAGCACCAGTCTCCGCTCAGCGTGTGGAGCAACCTCCAGCGCTGGATGGAAAACTCGACGATCCTGTCTGGAAGGAGGCGAAGTGGCAGGAGGGGTTCACAGAACTCGGAACCGGCAAGCCTGCCGAGACGCCAACGCGATTTGCCGTGGCCTATGATGATCGCTTCCTCTATGTCGCCATCCGCGCCACGGAACCGAACCTCGACAAGCTCAAGACAAAGGTGACCAAGCGTGACAGCTATGATCTCTACCATGACGATGGGGTGGAGTTCTTTGTGGCACCGGGTTCGCAGCGCACGGATTACTACCAGTTTCAGGTCAACTCCAAGGGCGTGGTGGCCGATGCGGCAGGTCGCCAGTCAGGAACCGTGCGCGAAGCCTCTTGGAACGCTCCTGTCCAAGTGGGCACCGCCTCCGGGGAAGGGGAGTGGATCGTTGAAATGGCCGTTCCGCTGGCCGACATGGAGCTTGGCAAACCGTCTGCGGGCGATTGGGGAATCAATGTGGCCCGGGTGCGGCGCGCGGGCGGTAGCGAGCAGCTTTCGACATTTGCTCCGATGGGTGGTGGTTTGCATCAGCCAAGCCTTTTTGCCGCCCTCCCCCTGCCGGGCGCGAACTTCGACGCCCTGCGTTGGGAAGTGCCGCCGCCTGCCAGCCTGAGCGTGGTGCGGGAAAATGATGCGACATGGGTCAAAGGCAAGGTGAGCGTCAAAAACCTCACAGGAAAAATCCGAGCCGTCACGCTGACACCTCGCCTGCGCCAAGGCGATAAAGTCACCGAGGGAAAACCCTCCTCGGATATGCTGGATGCCGGTCAGTCAAAGGCCTACGAGATTGCTTTGCCTTTGCCGGCCAATGGACCTCAGGAATTCGAGGTCGAGGTCACCGACCGTCGGGATGCGAAATCTGTTTTCAGCCGTCGCACATTTGGAGTGAATCTGGAATTCAAACCCATCTCGCTCACACTTCGCGAGCCGGCGTATCAGGGCGCCATTTATGCCACACAGAAAGTCTCGCAAATCTCGGGTTTGCTCGGAATTGCCTTCAGTGCCAAGGAACTCGAAGGCTCCAGTGTCGAGATTTCGTTTTCGCCGGAGGATTCTGCCGCCAAGCCGTTGGCGGAAACAAAGGTCGAGAATGTCTCTGCGAATGTGGAATTCAAATTGCCAATTCCGGAACTCGCCGAAGGGCGCTATCGCCTGAAGGCAACCCTGCGCGATGCCACGGGCAAGGAAACCAGCTCGCTGGACCGCGTCATCCGCAAACTCGCTCCTGCACCAAGTGGTGTGGAATGGCGGATTGATAATAACGGCATCCTGCTACGCAACGGTGAGCCGTTTTTGCCAGTGGGCTGGTTCAGCATGCCCGCTACGGCGTTGAAAGAAAACGGCTGCAATGTGACCTGGCATTACTGGGGGCCGTGGCAGACGGTGAAGAAACTGCGCGAGGACCTCGATAAGATCGCGGCCGCCGGTGGCTACGCGGTGATCTACCCCACGGTCAACAACCAGCGTCCCGAGGAACTGACGGTCGCACCGATCACGGAAAAGGAGGCGGAGTTGATCCGCCAGCGGGTGCGGGCACTCAAGGACCACCCGGCACTGCTCGCATGGTATCTCGCGGATGAACCCGAATACCACCGCGTGTTGCCAGAATCCGTCGAGCAACTCCGGGCGCTGATCTCCGAGGAGGATCCCTGGCATCCCACGATAGTTCTTAACAATACATTCCAAGCCATTCGCCAGTTTGCCCAAGGCGGTGATATCACCTCGCCGGATCCCTATCCTTTCTTTAAAAAGGGAGGCGTTTCCTCATCCATGGATAGAGTCGGCACCTTCATCGCCGAGGCGGCTTCCTGCATTCGTCCCGGTCAGACCGCCTGGGTTGTGCCTCAGGCGCACGACACCCGGGATTTCGGCGGCAAAGGGGAGCGGGCGCCGACCTTCGCCGAATCCCGCAACATGGTCTGGCAGGGGGTGGCTGCCGGAGCGCGTGGGGTGGTCTGGTGGTCTTGGGAATGGGTTGCCCCCAACACGATCGACTCGGTTCTTGGCAATGCCTACCTCGCCCGGGAGCTTAACGCGCTGAAAAGCTATGTGCTGGCCCCCGTGGAAGCCGGCGTGGAGTTCACGGCCCCGGAGAAGTCGATGGTGCGCGCCGCGCTGCGCACGGCCAACGGGCAAAAAGCCCTCTTTGCCACCAATGCCTCGACCAAGGCGCAGGAGGTGGCGTTCAAGGTGCCCGCGCTCGCTGGTCGCGAACTCATCGTGCTCGGCGAGGACCGCACCGTGAAGGTGGGTGCCGATGGTGCCTTTACCGATCGATTCGATGTCTATGGCACGCATGTCTATGTCACCGATGCCGCTTTGGCGAATTTCGAAACGCTCGTCTCGGTGCAGAAAAAAATCGACGACGGCAATGCTGCGCGCAAACAACCCGGCAACCTCGCCTTTGAAGATTCCGGCGTGATGATCCGCTCTTCCTCGCAGGGGAGATACCAACCATTGCCACACTGGATGCTCGACGGCGTGCACGATGGTCGCCCTTGGAGAGCCAAGCCCTTCGAAGGCGCGGACTGGGTCGAACTCAGCTGGCCCAAGCCGCAGAAAATCGGCCGCGTGGTGATTTACAGCGATGCCATAGCCGACTGCGAAGTCGTGGTTGCCACGGGCAATGACGCAAAACCCGAGTGGCGCAGCCTTGCCTCGGTGAAGGCTGCCACCACCAACCCGATCGAGCTCACCTTTGAGCCAACCGAAGTCACCAGGATTCGGATCAATATTTCCCGCCTGCGCGAGGGAATCAAAACCACCCGCATCTGGGAAATCGAAGCCTACTAAAAAACCAACCACATAATCCATAACATGAAAAAACCAACCACACCCTACCTCGCCCTCACGGCGACACTCCTCATTGCCGCCAACTCCATAGGCCAAGCCCAAGCAGCACCGGAACCCTCCGCCTATTGGACGATGGACGCCATCGACGAGGGTCTTCTTCTGGACGAAACCGGCGTTCACAATGCGAAAGTTCCCGAGTTGATTGGCAAGCCCGATAGAAAAACCGGCGAAATCCTGCCCGATTTCACACCCTCCAGCGAAGATGGAGTGAAGGGCAATGCCTTGTTGCTCGAATCCAAACAACAGGGATTCCTCAATGTGGCAGCTCCCGGAAAGTTCAACCTCGCGAATGGCTTCACCGTCTCGGCTTGGGTGAAAGTCAAAAGCATGAACAGCAATGCAAGCATTCTCTCCTGCGCCGAGGATGTTCCCGATCCCAAAGGCGGTTGGATCTTGTTCTGCTCGTATGGCAAAGCCGTCTTCAAGGCGGTGGACGACAGCGGAGCCTTTGTCGGAGTGGCTTCTGCCGCGAACACCGTGCCCCCCAATGCCTGGGTGCATCTTGCCGGCGTGGTCGATGGCACCAACATCCGCCTCTACCTGAATGGCGAAGAAGTGGCCAGCAAGCCTTTTGTCGCACCCGTCAAGTTGGCCGACACGGCATTGGTCATCGGCAACCACGCCACTATTGCCGCATGGAGGCACTCCGAATGCTCGGCCTTCGGCGGTCTCATCGACGAGGTGAAAATCTTCGAAGCCCCGCTCACCGCTGCCGCAGTCAAGGCCGAGTCCGAGCAGGTCCTCTCAGGAAAGTAAAACCTCTTGCATAGAATTCACGCGGCCTCGCGGTTGCAGACCAATGGGAGGGGCAGCCTCCGGCCTGACCCAAATATCAAACACGGAAGGCATGAAATGACAGCCAGACACCTCCCCGCCAAAACAGCCCAAGCCACGCTTGCCGCCTGCACGCCCGGGACGGTCATGCTCCCTTCGGACGCCGCTTCGCGGCTGAAATTTGGGACCCCGACGGCCTCCGGCTCGGAGCCTACGCCTCGGAGAGCTCGGCGTCCCTTGCTACCAATTTGCACGAGTCGCGCTGCCGCGCGGGCCCTGTAGCGCCGTCTCTATGAGCGCCGTGGGTGAGACAGAGACGCCGCTGCGCGGCTGAGAAATGGGTCATGCGAGACGATGACCCTCCCAACTTGCACGAAGCGCGCTGCCGCGCGAAAGAGGGGAGCACAGTCGTCCCGACCGTGATAAAATCTGGAGGGACGACCTCCGTGTCGTCCCAAGTTTCAGCCGCCCTCTGGCTCGTAGACCTACGGGTCGGAGAGAAGCGGCGTCTCTATGAGCGCCGTGGGCAAGCCCCCCGCCATCACAAAGGAGGGGAGCACGGTCGTTTCGACCGTGACAAGACACTCGCCCCGCCACCTCAAGGATCACCGCCCGCCGCTCAGCGGATGAAAACTCGGTTCAGCCCGTTTTTCCCTTTTGCAGAAGGTTGCGGAAGCCATGGGAGCGGCAGCGGGCGGGGATGCCTCGTTCTCCGGTTTGGATCATCCAATGGATCAAGCCGATGCATTCGCGGGTCATGGTGCTCACATCCGCGACAAGACCTGTTTGATCCGGCTGAGAAGCGCTCAGGTAGGCCGTGCCAATTCCGGTGCGCACACTCGCTGGAGCGGATTTGAGCCATTGGACCGGGGCGGCCTCGTAGACCACAAGGCAGTCGGGTTTTTCCTTCTTGATCCACGAAAGAAACCCCGCGCGGTTCCAATTCTCGGGAGGCAAGGGTTCCACATGCTGCGAGGTGGTATTGCGTTGCAGATGAAGGAGGAGTGCTGCTTCGGGGATGTTCCGCATGAAGTAGCGTCGGCGGGCATTCAGTGCGATACCGATGCGCCGACGACCTTTGGATCTCAGAAGCTCGAAAAGTTCGATGCAATCTTCGAAAAAGAGCCGCTCGACGCGGTGCAAACGCGGATTCCTAAGAGTGGTTCCGCTTTCAACCACGGAAAATTTTCCCCAATCCATCTCAAGGCTGGCTTCGTCGGCGAGAGTCATGGGCCCAACGAGGATGCCGCGGATACCGCGCCCCCAAAGCCTTCGCCCCAACTCACGCTGGGCAGCCGGGGTCGCCGGTAGAACAATGGTCTCGAGTTCGCAGCCGAGCAAATGCGCTGCCGCAGCAGCCTCGCGGCGCATATCGAAAAGCCATGGCGCACGGGAATCGGGTTTCGTGCCCATGGGAATTTCGGAAAGAAATACGATGGTCTCGCGGGGGATGATTGCCTTCCGCCGCGACCGCGCCAAAACATGCCCGATCTCCGGATCGCGAATGTAGCCCAACTCCGCCGCCGCGCGCTCGACCACTTCTCTGGTCGAGGCGGGAACGCGGGACAAGCCTCGCAATGCCATCGAGGCAGTGGCGGGCGAGACCCCCGCGAGTTCGGCGACATTTCTCAGGCTGGGCGGGCGTTTCTCCATAATTCCCCTCTTTAGAAAAATCACGCGAGAGGTCAACTAAACAAATCACAAAAATAGTGCGTGTCTCCCTTGGATTTGTGCTCCCATACTCTGCCGCAATAAATGAGCGCTTCAAATTTGGTTTCCCCTTTTGCAAAGAATCCCTTTGACCTCACTGGACGCCGTGCTTTGGTCACTGGTTCCACGCAGGGCATCGGCGCAGCCATCGCCATGGCCTTGGCCGAAGCTGGTGCTGATGTGGCGATCAACCACCCGAGTGAAAGGGCATGCGACAGCGAGGTGCTGGATCAAATCAAATCCCTCGGGCGGGAGGCCGTTTGCATTCCGGCCACCCTTGGCACGCCGGATAGCGCG
>JBJTGE010000274.1:0-16552 GCA_046093785.1 Spartobacteria bacterium | reverse complement strand
GGGGAAGGAAATTTCCTTGTTCAATTTCCTGGCCAAATCCTCCGCGCTGCCCGAGTGGTGGCGGAAGGCGGACATCAGTTTTTCATAGTGGGCACTTTCGAGGAGAAAACTTTGGAACTCCCGCAACGCGGCGGTGCAATAGCCGTTTCGCAGATAACTCGGTGCAATGCCCTTGAGATTCCATGCGCTCTTCGCACCGCGAAGTTTCTCCGCATTCGCGACCTCGTAAAGCTCCTGCAATCTCGAAACCGACCGCACATTCCAAATATCCACGCAATCCGAGAACCCCTTCGGCACGGCACTTAACCCGAATAAATCACAAAAAAAACATTTGCAATCATTAAAACAGTATTTATTATCTTTTCGTGCATACTAATAACATTTTAGCAAGCGAAAACCCTTCCCCGACACCTTGTCTGTCCGAACCCATGCTTTTCCAAGACTTGGGTTCCCGCAAAATCGTTGCCGATTTCCATGGCGGCAATGTCAGTTCCGATGGGGGGCTCCTTCTCTTGCGCCAAGTTGATTCCGGCCTCGGCATCAGTCGCTTGCTTGCCACGTGCCATACCGATGCCCGCGATCAAGACCGCATCGAACACTCCGTTGAGGAACTGGTGCGCCAGCGACTTTTTGGTCTTGTTTTGGGCTATGAGGACCTCAATGACCACTCTGCCTTGCGTCGTGATCCGCTTCTGGCTGCTGCTATCGGCAAGGAGGATGTGCTTGGCGAGGAAAGGCGCTGTGAAAAGGACAAGGGGTTTGCCTGCGCGAGTCCTGCCACGCTTAACCGTTTGGAATTGGGTGCCAATTTTTCAGACCGCTATCGCAAAGTCCATGCCGATCCGGTTGCCGTCGAGGATGCTCTGCTAAAGCTCGGCGTGCGCTGCCTGCCAAGTAACAGCGAGGTGTTGATCTTGGATTTCGATGCCACCGACAATCCCCTGCACGGCCAACAGGAAGGGCGGTTTTTCCACGGCTATTATGGCAATTACTGCTACCTGCCGTTGTATTGTTTTTGCGGCTCCGTGCCGCTTTGGGCCCAGTTGCGCAGGAGCAATGCGGATGCGAGCGAGGGGACCGTGGAGGCTTTGCAAAAAATCGTTCCCGCCATTCGCAAGCGCTTTCCGGGCGTGAAAATCGTGGTGCGGGCCGATTCGGGTTTTTCCCGTGAGGAGATCATCGCGTGGTGCGAGGCCCAGAGCGATGTGTTTTATCTCATCGGAATGGCGCGCAATCCCCGTCTGGAGCGACTTGCCGGTCCTGCCACATTGAAGGCGGCCGCCTCGTTTTGCCTGACCGGTGTGGCCAGCCGCTCCTACATGGAAACTCTCTACAGCACTTGCAAGAGTTGGAGTCGCGAACGGCGCATGCTCTGCAAGGCTGAGACGCTTCCAGGAAATAAAAACAATCCCCGCTTTGTGACCACCAACATTCCAGCGGAGGGCATTTGCTCCAAAAGCGGGGAGGCTTTGCTTGAGGGCGGTGTTTCCTGGCTTTACGAGAAGGGATACTGCGGACGGGGCAATGCGGAGAACATGATCAAACAAATGGTGCTCGATCTGGATGCCGACCGCACCTCCTGCTCATGGATGGCGGCCAACCAAATGCGCCTGTGGTTTTCCTCCTTCGCCTACCTGATTTTGGAACGGGTCCGCACCATCGGGCTTGCCGGTTCCAGCCTGGCTCAAGCCTCGCTTGGAGGAGTGCGCCTGCGTTTGTTGAAAGTTGCAGCGTTGGTGAAGGTCAGCGTTCGTCGCGTGCATGTCGCCCTCTGCTCGGCCTTTCCTCTGCAGGATATTTTCAGGAAAGCAGCGCTTCGCTTGGAGAACTGCGCTTTTCCAAGCCCCGGATAGAAAAAATTCCTGTCAGAGTGCGTTTTGGAATCGGATCGAAAGACTCCGAATGAAATCTCGCGCACTCAAACGATCAAAAACAGCCTGCAACGCCTCGCTGAATCGAGAAAATGAGCTCAGGCCGCTGGCAAGATTTCAACGAAGCGCAAAAAACGCTTAAGAACCGATCCAAGGAGGGTAATTTTTTGTCACGCACGGCTCGCGCGCCGATTTGGTGATTTATTCGGGCTAGTTTGGGCGAACGGGGGTTGCATTAGAGTGTTTCCGGGGCGTTCAGGAGTTCGGCGATGCGTTTGAGGAGGCGGCCGGCGGCGCCGCCGTCGAGGACGCGGTGGTCGAAGCTGAGGGTGAACATGGCTTCCACGACGGGGACGAATTCTTCGAGTTGGGGATTCCAGCTTGGAACGGTCTGGCCGGCTCCCATGCCGAGGAGGACGGTTTGTTCGGGGAGGGGAATCGGGGTGGCGAGGGTGAGGCCGAAGGTGCCGTAGTTGGTGATTGTGGCGATGGATCCCCCGGTGTCGGCGGCGGGGAGGCGGCGTTGGCGGGCGAGTTCGACGAGGCGGTTGTAGCGGGAAACGAGGTCGTCGAGCGGGAATTGGTCGGCGTTGCGAATGACGGGCACCAACACGCCATCTTCGGCTTCGACGGCAAATCCGATATCCACCGAAGGCGGGTGCACGATGCTTTCGCCGATGAGGCGGCCGGCAGGGGCGCTGTTCTCGCCGAGGGCAACGGCTAAAGCACGGAGGGCGTAGAGGGCGGGGCCGGGCTTGGAGGGATGCGATTTGCGGTGGGCGAGGAGTTTGTCGAGCTGGATGGGAATGCCCACGGTGGCCAGCGGGCGAGACCAACTGCGGATCATGGCATCGGCCACGGCCTTGCGCATGGGGGATGCGGGAGTGATTTTGTTGCTCTCGATGCTTCCCATGAAGCGTTCGAGGTCCTCGATGGTGACGCGTCCACCGGCGCCACTACCGGCGATGCCCGCGAGATCGGACGCGCGGAGCCCGAGCTCGGACATGCGGGCTTTCATACGGGGCGAGAGGTAGGTGACTCCGCCGGCGTGGGCGGGAACGGGGAGTCCGCCAGGCACGGTTGGCTCGACTTTTTGCGGAGCGGGTGGTGTGTCGGAGCGCTTCTTGGCGGGTTTGCGCGAGGGTTTTTCGGGTTCGTCGAGGCCGAGGCGTTTGGCTTCCTCGGCGCTGACTTCGATCTGGCCGAGAATCGCCCCCACGGGGTAGCTGGTTCCATTTTCAGCAAGGATTTCCGTGACGACTCCCGAGCAGGGCGCGGTCACAGCCATCATGGCCTTGTTGGTTTCGACTTCGATGAGGTCGGCATCCGCATGGACGCTGTCGCCTTCTTGGAAGAGGATGCGAACGATGGTCGCCTCGGCGATGGATTCACCGAGTTGGGGCATTTTAATGGGAACGAGAGCCATAGTCAGATGTGGAGGAGTCGCCGGGCGGCGGCGGCAATGGTGGATGCGGTGGGGCGGTGGGCCGCCCAAAGGTCGGGATGGTAGGGAACCGGCGTGTCTTTGGCGTTGATGCGCAGGGGGGCGGCGTCCAAGAGGCCGAATCCCTCGGTGGAGACGCGGGCGAGGACCTCGGCGGTGACTCCGCCCCAAGGCCATTCCTCGCTCACGCACAGAAGGCGGCCGGTGCGGGCGACGGATGCCAGAACAGTGTCGGTGTCGAGCGGCTTGACGCTGCGGAGGTCGACGACTTCGATTTCGTATCCGTCTTCAAGAAGTTCCTGCGCGGCGGCGAGGGACTCGTGGAGCATGGCGCCGTGAGTGACGATGGTGGCGTCGCGGCCGGCGCGGGCGATGCGCGCCTTGCCGATGGGCAGGGCATTCTCGGGAAGAGTCTCGGCTTTTAAATGGTAGTAGAGAAACTTGTGCTCACAAAAAATGACCGGGTCGTCGATATTCACGGCCTCGAGGAGCATGGTGTAGGCGTCCTCCACGGTCGCGGGTGTGACCACGACCAGACCGGGCCAGTGGGCATAGATGGCTTCGAGATTTTGGCTGTGGAATGGTCCGCCTCCTGATGTGCCGCCGGATGGGAGACGAACCACGATCGGGCACGGCACGCTGGTGCGGTAGAAGAGCGTGGCGGCGTGGTTGACGATCTGGTTGAGCCCGCAGGTCGAGAAGTCGGCAAACTGCATTTCGACGATCGGCCGCGCGCCTTCGATGGCGGCGCCGACGGCCATTCCCACAATGGCGTCCTCGCTCAACGGGGCGTCCAGCACGCGTCCGGGGAATTCGGCGGAGAGATTTTTGGTGGCTTTGAAGGCACCGCCGAATGTTCCGATATCCTGCCCATAGAGAAAAACGCGGGGATCGGTCGCGAGGGCCTTTTGCTGCGCGAGGCGGATGGCTTCGAGGTAGGTGATCATGAGGCGGCGTATTGTTCCCGGTATTCAGGTCTGGAGAGGGCGGCCCAGTCATCCTCGCCCGGGTCCGGCGGGGGTTCGCGGCGGACGCGGTCGGCGGTGGCATTCACCTCGGCCTCGGTCTCCCGCCTCCAAGTGGCGACCTCTTCTTCCGTGTGCCAACCTTGGTCAACGATGTGCTTTTCCGCGAGCAGCAGGCAATCGGAGCCGACGGCGGATTTTTTCAATTTGGGATCAAGGTAGGCGAAGTCATCATGCTCACCGTGGCCGACGAGGCGCAGCAGGTCGGCGACGACAAGCTGGGGACCGCCGCCTTCGCGGGCTTCGTGAACGGCTTTGCGCAGGGTTTGAAGGCAGTCCAGCAGGCTTGTGCCATCGGCCTTGTGCGCGCCGACTCCGTAGCCTGCGGCCTTGTCGAGGAGATCGGCGCAGGCGTATTGGCGGGAGTTGGGTGTGGAGTAGGCGTATTGATTGTTTGCGACCACCACGACGAGAGGAAGTTTGTCCACGGCGGCGGCATTGAGTCCCTCGTGGAACGCGCCGGTGGATGTCCCCCCGTCGCCGATGCAGGTCGCACCGACGATGCCCTGCTCGCCTTTGAGGCGGCGTGCGAGAAGCGCTCCCGCCACGCTGGGGATCATGGCCCCGAGGTGGCTGATCATGGCATAGTAGCCGTCGCGGGGACGGCCACGGTGGATGTTTCCATCGCGGCCGCGCATGGAGCCGAGTTGCGAGCCGAGATAGGTGCGGAGGGTGTCGAGAACCGTGTCGCCGAAAGCCAGGCGCCCGCCTTGATCACGGATGAGGGGAGCAAAAATGTCACCCCGGCGGAGTTGGATGCCGACCGAAACGCTGAGGGCCTCCTGGCCCCGGCCAAGAAACACGCCGCCTTTGATCATACCGGCGCGGTAGAGGCCGGCGAGTTTCTCCTCCAGCACACGCGAGGTGAGCATGACGCGGTAGGCTTTGATGAAATCGGACTGGGTAACCGGCGCGATCTTTTTGGACATTAGCGGGATTTTATACGGCCAAGCATCCACCTTCTGCAAAGCATTCCTTCGTGCTGGAAAAAGGTGTCCTCACTAGGCGGGGGGCATGAGTTGAACCGCGAGCGGCGAGGAGGCGTCCAGGTGCACATCGCGCTGGGGCGAGGCGAGGAGGATTCTCTCCCTCTGGAAGGCTTCATAAATGGCGATGCGCAACTCGCTCGGCACCCCGTTCGAAGTGTGGGGATTTTTTTTATCCACCCAGTAGAACACGCGCAGCACCAGCGAATCGCGGAGGATGTCTTGGAAAAATACATTCACCTCCCGATCCTTCAAGACACCCGGATGCTCCGCGACGATGCCGTGGACGAGGGCGATGGCTTTTGTGACAGGCGCGCCGTGGGCGAGGGCGATCGAGAAATCCTGCCGTGCGTGGTTGTCGGAGAGCGTCCAATTCACCACCGTGCTTTGGAGGAGGACGCTGTTCGGGATGAGAATTTCCACCCCGTCGCCCCGGCGAAGTTGGCAGCAGCGGGTTCCAATGGCGGCGACCGTGCCGGAGTAGGCGTCCACATCGATCATGTCGCCGATGCGGATCGGGCGCTCGAAGAGGAGAATGATTCCGCTGATGAGATTGTTCACGAGTTGCTGGGCGCCGAAGCCCACAGCAATGGCCGCGCCGCCGCCGAGGAGGGCGAAAATCGTGAGCGGGATTTTCACAACAGCCAGGGCTGTGAGTGAGACGGCCCCGAGCAGAATGAAATTTGTGAATTTTTGCACGATGACGCCGGTGTTGGCATCGAGGCTGAAGCGCTGCCCGAGCCGCAAGCGAAGCCAACGGCTGAAGGCGGATGAAAGAATCCCGCCGAGGAGCAGAATCCCCAGCGCGATGAACAGCATGCCGATCGTCACGGAGCTCGGGCGCTGGACGATCTGGCCGTTCACGAAGACCGAGTCGTTGAGCGTGAAGACGCCGGTGTTCCAGAAGTCCTGGACTTTTTCCCGGAGGGAGACGGCGGCGGCGTCCATTTTGTCGCCCAAGCCGAGGGATTTCCGGCGCGCCACGAGATCGGCATTCGTGAGTCGAAGCAATTCGAGCAGCTTGGAAAACCCGTTTTCCCACTGGGCCAGAATCGCCTCCTCCTGCTTGAGGGTTTTGGTCAGAAGCTCGTCTTGCGGGCCCTCCCCGGCGTTTCCGGGTGCCGAGGCGAGGCGCATACGCTCCACGAGCTTGGCCCGGAGCCCGGGAATGAGCGGCTGCCATGTCTGGACATCGTTCGATCTGTCGGCAACGAGCTTCTCGATGCGGTCGATCGATTCCGCCTTCGAGGCATTCCAGAGATCGTGGCGGGTCTGCCAGATTTGGCCGGTGACGAGCAGACCGAGGCGGCGGTATTCGAGGAGCTGGAGTTGGCTTTCCATGCTGTCCTTGAGGAGTCCGGCGACTTGTTTGTTTTCAGACGGAATGGCGTTTGAAGGCAGGTTTTTGAATTGCCGGCCGGCCTTTGCAGCCAAGGCCGTGATGGCATCCTCCTCGCTGCGGATGTCCGCGAGTTTTTTTTGAAGGAGGCTTGCCGGGAAGGAAACGCGGCCCTCCAAATTCCGGCTCCTGAGATTCGCGAGGTCGATCGAAGCGGTTCGCAGGTCGACATCCGATTGCCAGATTTGATTGTCGGATCGCAGGGTGTTTTCAGCGAGTGCGGCTTCCACGCGGGTTTGCTGAAGTTTTAAAAGCCATTGGTCGCGGGGCGATGCAGGCGCACTTTTGGATTTGAGCGCCTGAAGCTTCTGTTGCTGGGTCTTCAACGCCTCGAAGGCATTTGCGGCCTGCTGCGCGCGGGTGGCGCCGATTTTTTTCAATGCCTCCAACCAATCCTCCGCCTGCCAACCATCAGTCCGCGCGGAGTCGAAAAGGGAAAGTCCGTTCTCGGGTGTGACCTCCGGCGGCTGGAAGTCCGCAATGGCCTGGCGAACGCCGTCCGCCTGTTCCTTCATCGTCTGCGCCGCGCTTTTCCAATCCTCCGCCAAGGTGACGGCTTCGACCCACTGGGTGAGGACTTGAAGATACTCCCGGTATTCCTCGGGCGTGGCGGGTTCACTTTTCTGAAACTCCTCCAATCCGCCAATCCGCGCCTTTTCCAGAAGCAAATGCGGGTCTGCCGCGGGGGATGCTGTAGCGGAAGGCGACGGGGCGGGGGTTTGCGCGGCGAGCGGAGCGGGAAGGCACACGAGAGAGGCAAGGGCTGCGCTCAAGAAAAAATGTCGGGTGATTCCTGTTGCCACGGTGCGAATTGTCGTTAGAATAAACGCCCTTTCCAAAAATGAAGCCAGAAATTCATCCAGACTATCAGGAGACTGTCATCGTGTGCGCGTGCGGCACCACCTACAAGACACGCTCCACAAAGCAGAACATCAAACTCGGCATCTGCGCCGCCTGCCATCCGTTCTTCACCGGCGAGCAGAAATTTGTCGATACCGCAGGCCGCGTTGACAAATTCAAGCAGCGCTACGGCACAGTTCGGGCCGCCCGCGCTGTCAAGAAGCCTTAATCGGACTCTTTCTTTTCAAAAAACGGTAAACGGGTTCAAAGCCTGTTTACCGTTTTTATTTCATCATGGACTTTGAACCTCTCATCGAGCGCAAGCGCCGCCGCTTCGAAGAACTGGAAAGCGAGATTTCCTCGCCCGGCCTCTTCGAAAATGCCGCTCATGCGAGAGAAGTCCTGCGCGAGCATGGTTCCACCAAAGAACTGCTCGAATCCTGGGAAAAACTCACCCGCGCGCGCCGCGAGCTGGACGAAAACCGCGAACTCGCAGCAGGCGAGGACAAGGAAATGGCCGGCATGGCCCGGGAGGAGATCGAACGCATCGAGCCGGAGATTCCGCTGCTCGAGCGGGCCGTGCAGGTGGCACTCCTTCCACCCGAGCCGGATGAGGACCGCGACGCCATTGTGGAAATCCGTGCCGGCACCGGGGGCACCGAGGCCGCGCTTTTCGCAGCCGACCTGCACCGCATGTATTGCCGCTACGCCGACTCGCTGGGCTTGAAGGTCGAGGAGCTGGAATCCAGTCCCGCCGATCTGGGAGGTTTGCGCGAGGTCATTTTCCGCATCTCCGGCACATCCGTTTTCCGCCGCTTCCGCTACGAGAGCGGGGTCCACCGCGTGCAACGCGTGCCTGCCACCGAGGCCCAAGGGCGCATCCACACATCCACCGCCACGGTTGCCGTTCTTCCCGAAGCCGAGGAGGTGGATATCGAAATCAAACCCGAGGACCTGCGTATCGAAGTCTGCCGCGCGGGAGGTCCGGGCGGCCAAGGCGTGAACACCACCGACTCCGCCGTGCAGGTCATGCACATCCCCACAGGACGGATCGTTCGATGTCAGGATGGACGCAGCCAGCAGAAGAACAAGGAGGCCGCGATCAAAATCATGCGCTCCCGGCTCCTTGAAGACAAACGCCGCGAAGAGGAGGAAAAATACTCCGCCCACCGGCGCAGCCTCATCGGCGGCGGGGGACGCGAGGAAAAAATCCGCACCTACAATTTCGCCGAGAACCGGGTCACCGACCACCGTATCAAACTCTCGCTCTACTCACTCGACCGGTTTCTCGAAGGGGACATCGGCGGCCTCGTGGAAGCCCTCCAGGTCAGCGATATCGAGCAACGCCTGAAAGATTCCGGCATCGCCTGATGCCTCCGGCACGCAGTATTTTTTGGCGGAGTTTTTGAAATAATTATCTTGTGACCTCTCCGGGCATTATCCAGATTGCCCCCGCATCAGGCGGTTTATGAACACCAATCCAGCTAATCCCACCGACCTGTCCGGCTTGGAGATGGACTTGCTCAAGTCTTTCCAGCCCTCGTGGGTCAAGGAGTCCACTCCCTCCAGCAAAATTTCGCAGGTTTCCATACGGGACGATGATGACGCACAGGGCCGATCGCGATTCGACCGCGATGAGGCCGACTTTCGATGGAACCGCAAACCACCGAAATCCGAGCGCCTCACGCGCAAACACGGGGCCGAACACGCCGAAAAATTGCGCCGTCCCCCGGGTGACAAGCGCCCGGCAGGCAAGGGGCCAGCACCCCGCAGGGATTCGCGGCAGGAATCCGACCGCCGCCAACATCCAGCCGAGCCGCGCAACCCGGTTCTCGAAGGCTGGGAGATCAAGTTTGTTCCCGAACCGCGAGGAGTCGATGGACTGCTCAAGCAGATCAAATCAACCGCCAAGACCTATTCCCTCTTCGAGTTGGCCCGTCTGGTTCTCGAAAAATCCGCGCGCTATCTCGTGGAGTTCAAGCGCACGGGCGGCCCTGCGCTTTTTCAGGTCGTCGCAGACGGCACGCTCTGGATGAACGAGGGCGATGCTATTGCGAGAATCCTTTCCGCGAACTTGGAAAATTTCTACCGCCGCGAGCGCATCGCCGTCGAACCTCCCAAAGCGGCCTCTCCGATCATCGCCCAGTGCGGCATGAGCGGCGCACTCCTCGGACCGCCGAACCTCCACGACTACCAGCTCAAGGTTCAAAAACTCCACGCCGAACGCTTCAGTCATGTCCCGCTCGAAATCTACAAGGCCCGCATCCGCATGGTCCGCGATGAGGAATCCATCCAGAAATGGCGCGACGAACAAAGCTCGCAGGATGTCTTTTTCCCGCTGGAAACCCCCGAAGGCACCGAGCCTGTGGCGCTAAAGAGCCTCGCGGAAGTCACCGAGCATTTTCAGAAAAACCACGCCGCCACAGCTGTTATCAACTCCGGCGATCATTTCACAGTCCCCGGCTCCGCGCCGGTCATCGACTCCGCGCAGGCTGTCATCGAATTCACCCGCCGTGAGCTCGACAGCCTCATCCGCTTCCCGCTCCCGCTTGCCAATTTCCTGAGCCAAAAACTCGCAGCCGGAGGCCTTCAAATCTTCAAGGCCCACGAAAACATCACCTATGTCTCGGTGGCACGCCCCAAGCTGCTCGACCGCCAGGCGAACCCCGTCTCCGAGAGCCTCGCAGCGATTCTCGACTACCTGGAATCAAACGCCGGGAAACCCCGCACGGAACAATGGAAGGCCTTGCTGGAATTGCCCACGCTGCCATCCGATCCCGCCCTCCGCGAGCCAGCCCTGCTCCGGGATTTCCATTGGCTCCTCTTGCAAGGCCATGTCATCGACTTCGCCTCGAAGGGCCTCGAAATCCCGCGCCGCCCTTCCGCGCGTCCTCCGCAGGAAAAATCCAACAAGCCTCCAAAGCCCCGCACTCCACAGGAGACCCAATCACCGCAATCCGCGAAGTCCAACCCTGTGGAAACCATGCCGGAATCCCCCGCGCCTGCTTCCCAAGCGCCTGTGGTGGAAACGCCCGCCGTGGACGAGTCCGAGCCCGATCAGCCCTCCAGCGAAAGCCAAGTCACCAAGCCGGTCGAGTGACCCACCGCCAGAAGCGGCTTGATGGGATGCCACGCCAGGGCGCTGATGCCGACTCCCAGCCTCGCCCGCTTACGGCGGAATTGTCCTTTTTCAAAAGTCACCACCAGCAGCGTTCCCTTTTCATCACCCGTCGCGAGTTGGCCGGTGGCAGGTGAGAAATCCAGCGCCAACACTTCGCTCTCGCTGCCATCGACCTGAATCGGCTTCGCGCCTTCCGGACCGTTTTTCGATGCGCACGGCCAGACCGTCACCACCGGACTCCCCGCCGTGGCGAGGCGTTTGCCATCGGCCGAAAAAGCCAGCGCGCGAACCTTCGATTCAAACCCCTCCATGTTGAGCGGATTGTCCCTCGGGATGTCGTAAACATGCACACTCGCGGTCTGGTCCGCCGTGGCCAGCCAGCGTCCGTCATTGCTCCACCGCACCTGCAGGCTCGCTCCGCCCCAATCAAAGCGGGCGAAGGGTTCCTTCTCCCCAAGCCTCCAAAGCAACGCCCCACCCGCGCCCACGGTGGCAATCTCGGAGGGCGACTTGGGATTCCATGCGAAATCAGACACCACGGCCGGCAAGTCGCGCAGGCTTTTTTCATCACTCCCTGCCGCGTCGAAAATGTGCAACGCCTTTCCCTGGCCCGCTGCGAGAAGCGCTCCATCGGGGCTCGTCCGCACATGCTCGATCATCCCTCGGCCGGGCTTCCATTCCCGCGAGCCGCAGCGGATTTTTCCATCGAACCCGCAAGTCGCAGGCTCGCCGGCGAACCAGTCCGAGCTTCCATTTCCCATGCCGTGGCCAGGGAGCTCTTCAAGAAGCGTCGCCGTTTCGTCTGCCACCAGCACAGGACCGGTCGCGGGAGTCACGAGCAATCGCGTCCCCTCGGGATTCCATTTCAGGCCGAGGATGTGATCCCCCGCAGTGATCGAGCCGGGGCTTTTCAAGCGAGGCAGGAGCGGAATCCGCTGGTGAGGGCTTCGCGGTCGAGTTTGCGGCCGATGAAAACCAGGCTGTTCTTGCGCGGGCGTCCTGCCCACGGACCGCCACTCGCTGCATCGATGAGCATATGCACGCCTTGGAACACGACGCGGTCGGCCTGACCCTTCACTGCGAAAACCCCCTTCATGCGGAAAATGTCCTGCCCCTGATCGCGCACGAGTTTGGAAATCCAGTCGTTGAGTTTTTTGCCATCGCACTCCCCCTCGGCTTCGATACCCACGCTCGAGATATCCGAGTGGTGATGGTGGTGATGCCCATGCGCATCCAAAAAGTGGGGATTGAGTTCCGTGGCGCGGTCGAGGTTGAAGCCGCCCACCTCGAGCACTTTTTTGATGTCGATCTCCGCGCGCGTCGTGCGGTGGATGACCGCCAGGGCATTGATGGCGCGGATGCGCTGCTCGGTTTCCTCCAGTTCCTGTGGAGTCGCGAGGTCGCTTTTGTTCAGAAGAATCACATCCGCAAAGGCCACCTGCTCCTCGGCCTCGTGCGTTTCATCGACATGACGCGAGAAATGGTGCGCGTCCACCACCGTCACCACGCCGTTCACCACCGTCTGCTCCCGCAATTCCTCATCCACAAAAAATGTCTGCACCACAGGCCCCGGATCGGCCAGGCCGGTCGTCTCAATCAGGATGTGGTCGAACTTGTCGCGACGCTTCATGAGGTTCCCCAGAATGCGAATCAAATCCCCGCGCACCGTGCAGCAAATGCACCCGTTGTTCATTTCAAACAACTCCTCCTCCGCATTGATGACCAGCTCATGATCAATGCCCACCTCGCCAAATTCATTTTCAATCACCGCAATCCGAAGCCCGTGGTTTTCCCCAAGAATGCGGTTCAACAGAGTGGTTTTCCCGGCCCCAAGGAAGCCGGTGAGAATAGTAACAGGTATGCGCGACATCCCACGAGTAAACAGGAAAAGCCGAAATGCTGAAAAGACTCTTTTGATTTTTAAAGCTTGGCGTTGGCGCCTATAAAAAATCCGCCAGAGTAGCCGTATTTATTCCGCCTCTTTCTCAATCATTTGAGATTTGTGGAATGTCTGTGTATATACTAATTCAATGCCCGCTACATACAACATTAAGGAAGCTCAGGCCAATCTCACAAAGCTCTGCCGCTCCGGCAGGAAGTTTGTGATCTCCAATCGCAATCGTCCGGTTGTTGTCGCCCTGCCGGTCGAGGATTTTGAGGCTCTGCTGGAAACGCTGGATGTTCTCGAGGATCCCGCTGCAATGAAGGCAGTGCACGCAGTGAAGGTTGGAACGACAAAATACCGCGCTCTGAATCTCTCGGATGATAATTTCGGCCTCTGAGAAGGTTTACGATTGGCTTTGCGCGTTGCTGCCGCAAAGCAAACGACAAATGCAGCCCTACTCCCCGCGTCCGCCGAAGTCGACTTTTGGATAAGTCTGCAGGTAGGAGGCGACTTCGTTTGTGAAGAGGTTGCCGAATTCGGCGAGTTTCTTTTCGCCCATGCCGCCGATCATGCGCAGGGCGTCGATGTGGGTCGGGTATTCGCGGTCCATCTGACGAATCGTGTTGTCGCCGAAGATCACATAAGCCGGCACGCTGCGCTCGTCGGCGAGGCGTTTGCGGAGTTTGCGCAGGCGGTCGAAGAGTGTCTCGTCGCACTCGATTTCGCCGGTGCGCGGGACGCTGATTTTTTTCAGCTCCACCGGCTTTGAGAGCATGATGACGCGGCGGGATTTCAATGCGTCGAGGCCGAGGTCGGTGAGGGCGATGGTGGGAAATTGCCCCGCATCCTGTGCGAGGTAGCCGAGGCGCAGAAGGTCGCGCCCGATCGCGCTCCACTGCGGGCGGGTGAGGTCTTTGCCGATGCCGTAGGTGGTGAGTTGGTCATGCCCCCAGCGTTGGATTTTTTCGTTCGTGGAGCCGGTGAGAATTTCGATGAGGTGGTTCATGCCGACGCCGAAGCGCCCGCCTTGCCGGACGCGGTAAACGCAGGAAAGGAGTTTCTGCGCTTGGGTGGTGGCGTTGTAATTCTCACGGGGTTGGAGGCAGTTGTCGCACGATCCGCAGTTCGGCTCGGTGTAGGCCTCCGCGAAGTAATTCAGAAGCTCCCGGCGGCGGCAGGTCGGGCAGTCGGCATAACCAATCATGAGTCGCAACTGCTCCCGGGCGATCCGCTGCTCGCGGGCGTCGCTCATTTCCTCGATGAAGTGCGTCTGCTTCGCGGCATCGCCCGCGCTGAAGAGCAGGAGGCAGTCGCCGGGGAGTCCATCGCGGCCGGCGCGCCCGGTTTCCTGATAGTAGCCTTCGATGTTTTTTGGCAGGTCGTGGTGAATGACCCAGCGCACATTGGGTTTGTTGATGCCCATCCCGAAGGCGATGGTGGCGCAGACGATGCGGGTCTCGTCGCGAATGAAGAGCTCCTGGTTGTGCGCCCGCTCGTTGTTGGTGAGGCCCGCGTGATACGGCACTGCGGGGAATCCGCGCTCTGAGAGGCTCTCCGCCACACGATCCGCCGAGGCGCGTGTGGCGCAATACACGATGCCGCTGTCCATCGGCCGCGATTTGATGAAGTCCAGAATCTGCTTCGTCGGTTGCTCCTTCGGAATAACGCGGTAGGAGAGATTCGGGCGGTTGAAGCTGGCCACAAAAACCTCCGGGTCGCGCAGGCGAAGATGCTTGATAATGTCCCCCCGCACGCGCTCAGTGGCTGTTGCCGTGAGGGCCATAAGCGGAATGTCGGGAAGCCAGTCGCGAAGCCGGGCGATCTGCCGATACTCGGGACGGAAATCATGGCCCCACTCGGAAATGCAGTGCGCCTCGTCGATCGCCACAGCAGCGACATTCCAAGCGCGAAGATTCTCCTGCCAATGGTCGAGCATGAGGCGCTCCGGCGCGGCGTAGAGGAGCTTGTAGCGGCCTTGGTGAAGCCCCGCCAGACGCGCTTTCGTTTCCTTGACGCCGAGCGAGGAATTCAAAAATGTCGCCTCCACACCCGCCGCCTCAAGTTGGTTCACCTGATCTTTCATCAGAGCGATCAGAGGCGAAACAACAAGCGTCAACCCCTCCCTCAACAGCGCCGGCAACTGAAAGCACAGCGATTTGCCGCCACCCGTGGGCAACAGCGCAAACGAATCCCGCCCGGCGAGGTTCGCCTCCATGATCTCCCGCTGGAGCGGACGAAATCCATCGTAGCCGAATGTGGCTTTCAGCGCTTTTTGAAGTTTATCCATGCGAGACAAGGCGCTGAAGACTCCGCGAGAGAAGGCGCTGAATCGAGTGGAAAATTCAGACCTCGAAAAGAATCGCCCAGCCGCAAGCAAAGACACACGCAGAACCTCCAAAAAACCAACCCTCCACCACACAAAATCCCGCTCCAAAAAAACACCGCCGCGCGCAAAAAAGCCCTTCCCCGCAAAAAACGACCTTTTTGGAAGAAACTACAGATTACTTTTGCCAAGCAGCTTACAAAAACCAACGACAAAAAATTTGGACGATCGTCCAAATTTTTTGTCGAAAAGGGCGGGGCTTTTTTAGTTGGTGGATGGTTGTTTTCGAGGGTGTCGCGCCGTGAAATAGATTCACGGCTGGAAGGTGTGCTTCAGCCTGTGACGAGGTCGAGCCAGGCGGGGGTGGATTCCGAGTGCGATCGGATTTCTTCGAGGATTTGGGGCAGGGTGGTGGCGGGTTTCCATTCCCAGGCTTCGCGGGCGAGGGCGGGGTCGAGGATGGCCCAGGGGATGTCGAAGGGGCGGCTGGATTGGTCGCTGGAGATTTGATTCGGGTCGTTGGAGGCCAACGCGGGGCCGATTTTTTTGGTGCACCATGCGGAGAGTTCGCGGAGGGACATGGAGTTTTCGTGGCCACCGGCGAGGTTGATGATGCGGGGTTTTTCCGTGCCGCGAAAATCGATCTGCTTGAGAAGGAGCGGGACGATATCCCTTGGATGCAGGCAGTCGCGCACTTGGAGTCCCGAGCCGCCGAAGCCGATGTATTTCAGGGGACGCCCGGCGCGCCAGGAGTGGATCCAAAAGGAAAAGATGCCCTGGTCCGCCTTGCCAAATTGACCCGCGCCGGCGAGGACGCCGCAGCGATTGATCCAGACGGGAAATCCGTAGGCGTCGCCGTATTCGAGGGCGAGCCATTCCGAGCAGAGCTTCGTGCTGCCGTAGAGGCTGATTGGTGGCGCTGTGGAGAACTGCTCGGTGATTCCGCCGCGCGACCAGCCGTGGCCGGATGAGGCGGATGGCAACTCGAACCGGGTCGGCGTTTTTTCCATCGGCAGGCCTGCCAGCGCGGCGATCGAGTAGACGCGGCTGGTGGAAAGTAGCGTGAAGCCGGCTTTCCATGTTTTGCAGAGCTCCAGGAGATTCACGGTGCCGTAGAGATTCTGATCCACCAGATCACGGCTCGAGGATCCATCCACCCCGGCGAGCACGCTGGGATTGGCAGCGCAGTCGATGATCCAGTCGCACGGCGGCAGGCTTTCGAGCAGGGTCCGGTCGCGCACATCGCCGATGCGGATGTCGCAGCCCAGCGCGCGGAGCGGCTCGAGATTCGTCTCGCTGCCTTTGCGGGAGAGGTTGTCGAGGCCGAGAATCTGCAGGTCGGCCCGATGCTCGAGCAGAGTGCGTGTGATCACGGATCCGGCGAAGCCGCAAATGCCAGTGAGGAGGATTTTCATGTGGTGATGGGGTTTTAGTGGGTCGTGGAGGGGCGTTGCTTTAGCGGCTCTTCAGGCAGTCGTTCAAAACACCAAGTGGCATGAATCTCGTTTTTCCGGATTTGTGATCGCGTATTGCCTCCATGGCGGCGGGGTTCGACATGATGTCCATCGTCTCCAGCATCGCCTCGAATCTTTCTGGAGAAAGAAGGTAGCCAACCGCTTTGCCCCGACGGGTTATGACAACGGTCTGCTCCTCTGCTT
>JBJTGE010000273.1:0-2808 GCA_046093785.1 Spartobacteria bacterium | reverse complement strand
GTCAGGCGAGACGCCTGACCTACATGAACGCCTGCGAAAATCCACAACCTTGGAGACTTTGGTATTAGACAATGGCGCGGCAGCGCCCGGTCTCGGGGATCGCGCCCGCCCTCGGGCGCACCGCCACGCGCCCTCGCGGGGCGATTGGAAAGAAATGCGGCCCAGGCCGGTGGAGGAATGACAAGTCGGGCGCGGGGCGCACCCGACGGCACCCGAGACCGGGCGCTGCCGCGCCATTGTCTAATACCAAAGTCTCCAAGGTTGTGGATTTTCGCAGGCGTTCATGTAGGTCAGGCGTCTCGCCTGACTTCGAACAACATACGACCGCAGGCGAGACGCCCGCGCTACATTCCAGAAGTCCAAAAGCATTCGGATTTTGGTATAAAAGCGGTCGGCTGTTGGTCTGGTGCGCGGTTCAGGTTTTTTGCTGCGGCGATTCGCCGAGATAAGCCGAGCGGACAGCGGGGTTGGAGCGCAGGTTTGCGGCGGTGTCTTCGAGGATGACGCGGCCGGTTTCGAGGACATAGCCGTGGCTGGCGACGCGCAGGGCGAGGTTGGCATTTTGCTCCACGAGGAGGATGGTGAGGCCCAGCTCGCGGTTGATTTCCTCGATGCGGGAAAAAATGGTTTGGACGAGGAGCGGGGCGATGCCGAGCGAGGGTTCGTCGAGGAGGAGGCATTTCGGCTTCGACATGAGCGCGCGGGCGATGGCGAGCATCTGTTGTTCTCCGCCGCTGAGTGTGCCGGCGGGTTGGGACATGCGTTCCTTGAGGCGTGGGAAAAGGGTGAAGACGCGTTCGAGGTCCGAGGCGATGGCGGCCTTGTCGCGCCGCAGATGGGCTCCCATGTGCAAATTCTCGAGCACGGTGAGATTGGAAAAAACCATGCGTCCCTCGGGCGAGTGGGCGATGCCGAGGGCCACAATTTCGTGCGCGGGTTTGTTTGTGATGTCGCGTCCCTCGAAGAGAACCGAGCCGCCCGTCACCTTGGCGATGCCCGAGATCGCGCGCAGGGTGCTGGATTTTCCCGCTCCGTTGCCGCCGATGAGCGTGACGATGCCGCCGGCGGGAACTTGCAGCGAGATGCCGTGCAGCGCGGCGATGCCGCCGTAGCTGACTTGGAGGTCGCGAATTTCAAGCATGGGTGGTCTCCTCTCCGAGGTAGGCTTCGATGACCTTCGGATCGCGCTGAATGGCCTCCGGAGTGCCTTCGGCGATCTTTTGTCCGTGGTCGAGAACGACGATGCGTTGGCAGACGCCCATGACGACGCGCATGTCGTGTTCCACCAAAAGCACGGCGATGCGGAATTTTTCCTGAACAAAGCGGATCAATTCCATGAGGCGCACTTTTTCCGTGGGGTTCATACCGGCGGCGGGTTCGTCGAGCAGAAGCAGGCGCGGCCCGGTGGCCAAGGCGCGAACGATCTCCAGCCGCCGCCTGTCGCCGTAGGGGAGGTCAACCGCCTGCCGCGTGGCGTCGTCCTTGAGGCCAAAAATATCGAGAAGATCAAGAACCTCCCCGCGAATGCGCTCCTCCTCGGCGCGGAATGCGGGTCCGCGTGTGAGCGAGTGGATGATGCCGTGGCGGAGGCGTCCGTTCATGGCGGTGCGCACATTGTCGAAAACCGTGAGCGAGCCGAAGAGGCGGATGTTTTGGAAGGTGCGGGCGATACCGAGGGCCGTGATGCGGTGGGCCTTCTTGTCGTGGAGCGGAACCCCGTCGAAACGCACCTCGCCGCTCGTGGGCTTGTAAACGCCGGTGATGATATTGAAAACCGTCGTCTTCCCGGCACCGTTCGGTCCGATCAGGCCGACCATCTCCTCGCTGCCGATATGAAAATCCAGATCGCCCACGGCGCGGAGTCCACCGAATTGCATGGTGACCCGCTCCAGCTTCAGGAGTTCGCTCATGATTGCGGGGCCTTTCTTTTCCGGCGCTGGAAATTTCCCAGCAGGCCCTGCGGACGGACGATCATGAGAACGATGAGCAGCAGGGCGAAAACAATCATGCGGTATTGCTCGAAGTCGCGCAGGAGTTCGTTGAGCAGGGTCAGCAGCACAGCCGCCGCCGCGACGCCCGGCGTGCTTCCCATGCCGCCCAGGATAACCATCACCACGACATCCACCGATTTCAGGAAATTGAAGCCCTCTGGCGCGATGTAGCTGATGAAGTGGGCATAGAGTCCGCCTGCGAGACCGGCGAAGAAGGCACCGATGACGAATGCGGCGACCTTGTATTTTGTGGTGTTGATCCCCATCGACTCGGCGGCGATCTCGTCATCGCGCACGGCGATGAAGCCGCGTCCGTAGGTGGAATTCACCAGACTCGCCACGACATAGATGCAGAGGGTGGCGATGCCGAAGGTCCAGAGCAGATTGGTGTAGGGAGGGATGGCTTCGAGGCCCCGCGCGCCGCCGAGCGCCTCGGTGTTTTGTATGACAACGCGGATGATTTCTCCGAAGCCGAGTGTGACGATGGCCAAGTAGTCGCCGCGCAATCGCAGGGAGGGCACTCCGACAAGAAAACCGCAGAAGGCCGCAAACACGCCGCCTGCGAGCAGGGCGATGGCGAACGCCGCTTGGGCTTGCCATGCGGGCGCCTGCGAGAGTGCGGGGCCGAGCGAGAGCGTGATGATGCTCGAGGTGTAGGCTCCGGCGGCCATGAAGCCCGCGTGGCCCAGCGAGAACTGGCCGGTGTAGCCGTTCACCAGGTTCAGGGAGACGGCCAGGATCACGTTGATGCCGACGCCGATCAGCACGTCCAGATGGTACGGGTTCAGCAGGGGCGCCGCGAGCGCCACCAGCCCGC
>JBJTGE010000272.1:0-6795 GCA_046093785.1 Spartobacteria bacterium | reverse complement strand
TATGGGCCTTCCTGTGCGTCATTGTGGAGGACAAAATAAACCATTTGAACGGGGCGAGACTTAAGCACAGCTCATCTGAAATCGCCAATGCGAAAGACGGCCTCTGCTTGTTGAAATGCCAGACCACGCGCGGAGGCTTTTTTTCGCTCGACTCCCGTCTGGCTTGCACAGCGGCGGCGAATCTTTATTTTGATCGCATATGAGCGATAAAAACTACGCGCATCCCGAAGCCTTGGTCACAACCGAGTGGGTTCAGGATCACCTTGCCGATCCGCATGTCAGAATTGTCGAAAGCAACGAGGATATTTTGCTGTATGACACCGGCCACATCCAGGGCGCGGTGCATATCGACTGGCGCTCGGATTTGCAGGACCAGACGATCCGTGACTACATCACTCCGCAGCAATTCTCGGCGCTGTGCGAACGCAATGGCATTTCAAACGACACGACGGTTATTTTTTATGGCGACAAGTCGAACTGGTGGGCCTGCTACGCGCTTTGGGTCTTCCGGTTGTTTGGTCACACGAAGGTAAAAATCATGGATGGCGGGCGCGACAAGTGGGTGGCCGAGGGGCGGCACCTCACGCGGGCCGTTCCGCATTTCATGCACGGGCACTACAGTGCGGCGGAGTCCCGGTTCGATGGCGAAATCCGCGCGTTTTACGATCAGGCCCTCGCGCAGAGCCGCGCCGGCATGGCGCTCATCGATGTGCGGTCGCCGGCGGAATTCCGTGGCGAGGTGACCCACATGCCGGAGTATCCGCAAGAGGGCGTCTTGCGCGGCGGCCACATCCCCGGAGCTGCCAGCGTGCCTTGGAAGATGGCTGTGAAGGATGACTCGACTTTTAAAAGCATTAACGAACTCCGCCAGATTTACGAGGACGAGGCAGGCCTGCAACCCGGGCAGGATGTGGTTGCCTACTGCCGCATCGGCGAGCGTTCGAGCCATACCTGGTTTGTGCTCACCTACCTCCTCGGCTACAAAAATGTCCGCAACTACGATGGCTCCTGGACCGAGTGGGGCAATCGCGTGGGGGCTCCGATCGAGAAGGGCTAGGGAGCACCGTGTATCCAGGGAAACTCAATCAAATCATCGCGCTCTTCGAGTCCTTGCCGGATGCCGAAAAGCGCGAGTCGCTCATCTCCTATGCGACCGCCGCCATGAAACAAGGGCCGCGTGACGGCGAGACCTTCGATCTCGAAGACATCCGCAAGGACGAGGAATGCACCGACACGGTGGGCGTGTTTTTAAAAGTATCCCCCGAACGCTCGTGTGCGTTCCGGATCACACTGGGCCCGCAGGTTCAGACGCTCACGAAGGCCATGACGGCCATTCTTTGCAAGGGGCTTGATGGCCTTACTCCCGAGGAGATCATGGAGGTGCCGGCGGACTTCGTGCCGAAAATCGTGGGTGCGGAGCTGGTGCGCCAGCGGAGTCAGACGGTTTATTACATCCTCACCCGCATGAAGGGCGTTGCCCGTGTGTGGTTGAACCGCGAGCGCGCGGCTGCGTCGAACGGGGGTTGAGCGACCTTGGTCTCGGGGAGCCCACTCGCCTCGAGTGCGGTCGGGTGCGCCTCGCGCCCGACATGGAGTTTATTCACCAGCCTGCGACCGTATTTCTTCAATCCGCCCCCCGAGGGCGCGTGCCGGAACGCCCGGGGGCGGGCGTGGTCCCCGAGACCTTTGGGCGGTTGAGAACCACCGCCATCGCAAGAGTCGGGGATCAATGCGGCGCCCAAGGTCAGATATTTTTTTGGAATGTGTGGAGCTGGCGGCACATTTTGGCAACGAGGGCGGTCCAGCCGGTTTGGTGGCTGGCGCCGACGCCTGAGCCGTTGTCTCCGTTGAAGTATTCGTTGAAGAGGAGCAGGTCGCGCCAATGGGGGTCGTTTTGGAAAAGCTCCACCTGACCGTTGAAGGGGCGGCGACCATCGGCTCCGCGTGTGAAGATGCCGACGAGGCGTTTCTCGAGTTCGAGGGTAATTTCCCAGAGTGTCATTTGCACTCCGCTGCCGGTGGGGAATTCCACTTTGAAGGTGTCACCGAAATAGAAGCTGAATTTTTGAAGGGATTCGATGATGAGGTAGTTCATCGGCATCCAAACCGGGCCGCGCCAATTCGAATTGCCGCCGAACATGGCCACAGGGCTTTCGGCAGGGCTGTAGGCGAGTGTCTCGGTTTTGTCGCCTTCGGTGAATGTGTAGGGATTCGCCTCGTAAACCTTCGAGAGGGCGCGGATGCCGTGGGGGGAGAGGAATTCGGTCTCGTCGAAGAGGCGCTGGCAGATGCGGCGCAGGCGGTCGGGCGGGACGAGCGAGACGAGGCGGCGACCATCGATGATTTGCGAGAGGTGGTCGAGTTGGTTGAGTAGATGCGGGCGGTTGTTTTTGAACCAATTGTAGCGCTTCCGCAGAAGCGGGAATCGCATGGCCGTGTCGTGATCGAAACTCTCGACAGCGAAAAGAGGTGTAAGTCCGGCGACCGAGCGGGTTTTGAGATAGGCCGAGGAGCCATCCGGCCTGCGGAGGATGTCGTAGTAAAATCCGTCCTCGTCGTCCCAGAGCGACAAGCCGCCTGCACCGGTCGAGTTGATGGCTGAGGCGAGGTGGATGAAATCGTTGAAAAATTTATCGGCGATGTCCTCGTATTCCGGGGAGTCTTTTGCGAGTTCGATCGCGATGTTGAGCATGCTCAGGCAGAACTGCGCCATCCACGCGGTGCCGTCGCTCTGGGCGATGCGGGAGCCGTCCGGGAGCGGGTAGCGGCGGTCGAAAACGCCGATGTTGTCGAGACCGAGGAAGCCGCCCTCGAAGACATTGTCTCCGGTCTGGTCCACGCGGTTCGCCCACCAACCGTAGTTGAGGAGAAGCTTGTTGAAGGCTTTTTTGAGGTAGGCGGTGTCGCCCTTGCCGGTCATGCCACGCTCGATCGAATAAATCCGCCACGCCGCCCAGCCGCCGATGGGCGGGTTGGCGTCCGAGAGGGCCCATTCGTAGGCGGGCTGCTGGGCGCTTGGCGAGGTGTAGCGCTCGCCCTGGAGAAGCATGTTTTGGCGTTTTGCCGTGGCGGGATCGGACACCGCGAAGGCGACGGACTGGAACATCAAATCCCATGCGCAAAAGTAGGGATACTCCCACGAGTCCGGCATCGAAATGACATCGTTCGCATAAAGTTCGCGCCAAAAAACATTGCGCCCATTCCAGCGCTCGGCAGGCGGCTTGGGCATCGTGGGATCGCCTTCCAGCCAGCGTGTGACAGCATACGAGTAGAATTTCTTGCCCCAATAAAGACCCGCCAGCGCGCTTTTCATCACATGCAGGAGGTCGGGCGAGATGCCAGGGTTGAAATTGGTCAAAGCGAGCGAGTGCTCGTCCTCCCGTTGCTTGAACAGCGCATCGAAAGCCTCCCCGAAAGGCTCCGGCTTTGGCGGGCGGCACAGGCGCAGGCGAATCGTCCACTCCTCGCCGGGATTCAAAGTGTGGCGATAGACGGCGGCCGCCTTGGTGCCGATTTTGGCTGCGTTGATGGCATCCGCCCGGCCCTCGACGATGTAGTCGTGGAAGGCATCCTTCACATGCGCGGCTTCATTCGGGACATCGTAGAGGCGACGGAGGTTGGTTTCGTTTTCGGTGAAAATCCACTCCGCCTGGGCATCGGCGTGGAGGTGGTATTCCGGCAGGTCTCCGGAATTGGCGACGAGCGCCTGAGCGCCCTCGAGCAAGTGCATTTCAGGCTTGTTTGCAACCCCCACATCCCACGCCCAGATGTTCCGGAACCACAGGGTCGGCAGCACCGTCAGCGGCGCGGCGTCGGGGCCGCGGTTGATGATGCGCAAGCGGATGGCGATGTCGTCCGGCGCTGCTTTCGCGTATTCGACAAAGATATCAAAATAGCGACCGCCATCGAAGACGCCTGTGTCCACCAGTTCGTATTCCGGTTCCAGCCGCGAGCGGCGGGCGTTTTCCTCGACGAGTCTGCCATACGGAAACTCGGCCTGCGGGTATTTGTAGAGGCCGCGCATGAAGGAATGCGTGGGGTTGTTGTCGATGTGGTAAAAGTAGTCCTTGATGTCTTCGCCGTGGTTGCCCTGCGGGTTCGAGAGGCCGAACGCGCGCTCCTTGAGAATCGGATCCTTACCGTTCCAAAACGCCGGCGCGAAGCACAGCAGGCCGCGATTGTCGGAGATTCCGAGCAATCCGTCCTCGCCCCATCGGTAGGTCCTCGAGCGGGCATGATCGTGGGGAAACGAAGTCCAGGCATCACCATCCGCCGAGTAATCTTCGCGCACCGTGCCCCACTGCCTGTCGCTGAGGTAGGGACCCCACAAATTCCAATCCTCCTTGCCGGAGTCGCGGGCCTGGATGCGGAGGGATTCTGGATCGTTGGGCATGGGTTGGTGATGGGTGATTTTCAGCGGGAAGTCAATCGCTGGAGGGGAACAATCTCCTAAAAAAACCAATCCACTCGAGCTCCCGATTTTTTGCCCGTTAACCCAAACTTTTCGCTGAGAAGCCCTGATGAAGAAAACTCACCAGATGACGGCGCAACCATACTTTGCAAAGGGTTCGTCCGGTGAAAGCAGTCGCAAATCGCGATGCAAAGCTTCGGCCGCAATCACCCGGTCAAATGGATCCTTGTGGATCGGTGGCAGGCTTCCCGAGCGATAAAGCACGACTCTCTGGAGTGGAAGAACCTCCATATCCTGCAACCGCAACTGCTCCTCGATCCAAACCTCCGGCTGCGATGGCAAAGGCAGCTTGCCCGTGTGGTGCTTGAGGGTGATCTCCCACACCGAGGCCAAGCTCAATACCCGATCATTTGCCTGATCGTCGAGAGTTTTGGCCGCCTGCGCCCCCAACAACTCGGGCGCACTTGCCAACCAGATGAAGGCACAAGTATCCAGCAGCAGCGTCATTCCAGCCCCCACTCTTTGAGTTCCCCGGCCCCAAGCGGCGCAAAGGCATCGGGCGGAATTTCAAATCGCGGCGAAGTCGGAACCCCGACTTTCGGGCGTTTGGGTTTGGCTGAGTCGGCAGGAACAATCCGGGCGATCGCTTGCTTGTTACGGCACACCACGACCTCTTCACCCTGCTCCACTCGTTGCAGAATTCGCGAAAGATGGGTCTTGGCTTGGTAGATAGTCACGGTCACAGATTTAGCATTAGTCAACTTCTGACCAAGTCAATAGGGAATCCGGCCGCCTCAATGTTTCCGGCCTAGAAACGCGACAAGTAACGCAAGGGCAAAAGCAGGAATGGCGGTGAAGGCGAAGATGAGGGGCAGGCGGAGGTGGAGCAGGTTTTCGAGCGGGCCTACGCCGAATGCCGCGAGGCCGTAGCCGGACTGGTAGATGGCGATGAGCAATCCGGCGACCGAGGGTGCGATGGAGGGCATACGTTTTTGGCCGAAGCTGATAATGAGCGGCAGCATGGCGGAGCATCCGAGGCCGGCGAGCGCGAAAACGGCGAGGCCGGGCAGAGGGTTTCCCGCAGGCAGGAGAGGAACGAGCAGGAATGCGGCAACCATCACGGCAGGCAGAATTTTGAAGACCGTTTGCTCGGGCATCCATCGGTCGATTGAGGCAAAGAGCAAGCGGCCGCCGGTGACGGTGCCCCAAAAAATGGTGAGTGCCAGCGAGGCCGATGCGGCGGGGGTCCCGAGTGTGTTCGACATGAGGATCGAGGCCCAGTTGCCGTTGATCGTTTCGCAGAAGCCGTAAAGAAAGGCGGCGGCGGCGAAGGCGGGAAATGCGGCTGGCAAAACAGCGGTGGATTGGGCCTCGGCTTGGGGCCCGGCAGGAATCCCAAGCGGCAGGGCGAACAACAACAGGCCGCCGCAGAGAATTGCAACGAGGACGGGCAATCCCCACCAGATGCCGAATCCCACGAAAACCGCCACGAAGGCGGGCGCGAGCGCCGTGCCGAGGCCGAGGAGGGTATTGAGCGCCAGCAGGGCGCGGTCAGCGGCGGCGGGAAAAAATGTGGCTGCGAAAGTATTGATCACCGGCACGGTGAGGCCGAATCCCACGCCCATGAATGTGGTGGCAAGCATGAGGAGCGTGTAGGCGGCGATCCGCTCACCAATCACAAACTGGCTTCCGATGAGGAGCGCCATCGAAAGGAGATTTGCTGCCAGGCCGATGAGAAAAACGGTCTTGGCTCCCGCCGTGCGGGCGAGCGTTGGACCCAAGAGCGAGCTGATGATGGCCAAAATCGCCTGCGGAATGAATAGCGCGCCGTATTGTGTGCTGGTGAGGCCGTAGTGAAGCGGGCTCGTGAAAATCGCCCCGGCCGCGGGGAAGGTGACGAGCGCGATGCCCTGGGCCACGCCCGCCCCGAAAACCGCGCCGATGGCGGCGCGGGAGGGTTTGGATGGGGCGGCTGGCATCAAATGTAGCACGGGCGTCCCACCCGTGATCGTAAGCCAAACAACGGCAGGCGGGACGCCTGCCCTACGACGGAATCGTTTTTCACCGTGCTTTTATTTCAGCCTTTCGAGGAGGTGGTCGCCCACGCGGATGGCGTTGGCCATGGCGGTGAGGGCGGGGTTCACGGCACCGATGCTCGGGAAGAACGAGGTGTCCACGACATAGAGGTTGTCGAGTTCGTGGGCCTTGCAATTCGTGTCGAGCACGGAGGTGGCGGGGTCGGTGCCGAAGCGGCAGGTGCCGGACTGGTGGGCCACGCCGCCGATATCGATCTCGTTTTTCATGTAGAGATTTCGAGGGATGAGATGCTCGTGCATGCCGAGATGATTGAGCATCGACTTGAGCTTCGCGTAGAGGCGGTTTTT
>JBJTGE010000271.1:0-2595 GCA_046093785.1 Spartobacteria bacterium | reverse complement strand
GCGGCAAAATGCTCGTCCTTCTCAACCCGAGCAGCTCGACGCCGCGCCTGCATTCGTTTCTTGCCACTTCAGGCATTACCCCGCGCGACGACCGTGTGCTGAGATTGATCCAACTTCCCATGGCCACCGGAATCCTTCGCGATGTGACCGCCCATGTTTTGCCGAATGCTGAAGTAACCCGCCGCCTTGAGGGGATGAACATTGTTTTCCCCGGAGCCACGCAATCCCTCGGCTTCGACCAAGCCCTCGCCCAGAAGGAAACAATCCGTATTCGCCCGCTTGTCGAGGCCGCCGAGGAGTTCTGGGGCGAGACCGCGTATCTCCCCAATCATCCCGGCGGTGTGGCCTACCAGGATGGCATCGACAACGGCCAACCGCTCATCATCGGTGCCTCGGCGGACCGTGATGCCGTGGAAAACGACCTCGTCGGCATCCAAAGCTCGCGCCTGATCGTGATCGGCTCTTCGCAATTCGCCTTCAATGCCGGCCTCAGCCGTCCAGGACTTGATCTCCTCGTTGGTTGCGTGAATTCCCTTACCGACCGCGGCAGCGTCAGCGGCATCACTCCTAAAAATGCGACCCGCTTCACACTTCAGCTTACCGAACTTCAAATGTCGCGCCTCGCCCTCCTGGTCGTTGTCGGCATACCCTTATTGGCTGCGATTCTTGGGCTACTCGTCTGGTTGAGACGCCGCGCATGAACCGCATCGCAACCATCCTTCTGCTTCTGGCGGCCACCGGCCTTGCGGTCTTTGTGGGCACCACGCACCGTTGGCGCTTTTCCACCGAGCGCGTCATTCAACCCGGCACGGCGTTGTTTGATTTCGACCCGGATGACATCACCGGCATCAGCATCAAAAACGGTGACCAATCCTTCCGCATCCAACGCTCGGAGGATGGATGGCGCCTCACAAAGGGCCTCGATGATTCGGCATCGCCCGAAGCCGTCGGAGCCCTCATTCAAGCGGCCCTGCAAACGCCAGTGCTCGACAGGATCGATGCCTCGGAAATCCGCGATGATAAAAACCTCTCCGGCTACGGTGTCCTCAAAAGCAGCCTCCAAATTGACTTCAAGGGCGACAAACCGCCTTCGCTGCTCATTGGAAAAACCAGTCCTGACGGCTCACGGCAGTATGTTTCCTTTGAAAATTCCAAGACTGTTTACTTGATCCCGAAAGACATCGTCCGCCTCCTCACTTTGCCGATCGAAAACTACCGCGACCGCCGCATCCTTCCGCTCGACCCCGCGCAAATCGAACGCGTTGTTTTTCGCAGGGGAAATTCGAAGCTGGAACTTCAGCGCGACGGCGAGGGATGGAAAATCCTCCGCCCCTTGAGCGCGCCTGCCGACACCGACGCCGTGGAGGATCTCCTTTCAAAAATCCACGCCTTGCGGCTTGAGAACTTCCAACTGGAAAACAAACCCTCCTCGTCTAGGGATTCGCGCCTTGACCCCTCTGCAGAAGTCCAATTTTCGACCAACTCCGGAACCTCTCCCCATGTCATCCAAATCGCAAACCCCACTGCCGATTCGCCCGCCACCGTGCGCTTGGAGGGCCGGAAAATGAGCGGCACTATTCCCACCGAGGCCACATCGCTTTTCTCTCCAGATATCGAAACCCTCCGCGACTCGGCGTTGCTCCGCATCAATTTGGACTTGGTCGATGTCATCCGCGTCGATCGCCATGGTGTGCAGAGAAACATCACCCGCACGCGCGATGGATGGTCCGAGGACTCTGAAAAAGTCCAAAACATTGCCAAGACACTCGCCCGCGCCAAAGTCACCGAGCGCCTCCCGGCCACACCCACAGAACTCCAGAAGACGGGCCTCGAGAAGCCCCAAGCAAGCATCAGCTTCCTCTCGGTCTTGTCCGAAAACACACCCGAAGCCACAGCCGGCGAACATGTCGTCACAGGCTTAAAGATTGGCACACCGCTCCCCGATGGACGACTGCCCATTCTGGTCGATGGGACGCCCGAGATTCGACTCGTGCCTGCAGACCTCCTGAATTCGCTGCCTTAAGTTGGGAAATACAAAGCACCCCAAAGGCAGGGGTTTTCAAGCTCGCATATGCGGCACAATAGTCCCGCCTGCGAACGCAAGTCTTTCGATGTCGCGCGCGGGGCGCACCCGACAGCACCCGAAGGCGGGCGCGCTCCCCAAGACCGGGCGCTTCCGCGCCACTGTTCAAAGATCAAAACGCATGCAGCCATCGGCATAATCAACGGTTCGATCATCGCCTCGTCCGCCATTCCCGAGAAAAAACATAGAAAATAGGACGACAAAAAATTTGGACGATTGTCAAAATTTTTTGTCGCAGATACTTCTCTACAGCGTGCGAGGGGCGCACCCGACAGCACCCGAGGGCGGGCGCGCTCCCAGAGACCGTGCTTTTCCGGGGTTCCTACAGCGTTTTGTAGTCGGTATAGCCAGCAGCACCGGGCGAGTAGAATGTGGAGGCGTCGGGTTCGTTGAATCCCGCGCCGGCCTGGATACGGGCGGGGAGGTCGGGGTTTGCCAGAAAAATTCTTCCGAATGCAACTGCGTCGATTTTTCCAGAGGAAATGGCATCCGAGGCTTCCTCGGGCGTGTAG
>JBJTGE010000270.1:0-3806 GCA_046093785.1 Spartobacteria bacterium | reverse complement strand
CCATTTTTCTTTTGTAACTCATTCGTCCGTGCGTCCTCCTGTGTAAAGCGAGTGGTAGTGGCCTTTGAGTGCCATCAATTTCTCGTGTTGGCCTTGTTCGATCAGGATACCGCGATCGAAAACGAGAATGATGTCGGCGCGCTGGACCGAGCGCACGCGGTGGGTGACAAAAAACACCGTCTTGCCTTGGAATTCCTTCGCGAGATTTTGGCAGACCAAGTTCTCGGAGACGGAATCCAGCGCGCTCGTGGCCTCGTCGAGAATCAAAAGGCGCGGCCGCTGCAGCACGGCGCGGGCGATGGCTATACGCTGGCGCTGGCCGCCCGAAAGCGCGCGCCCCTGCTCGCCGACCTGCGTGTTGTAGCCCTGCGGGAGGCTCATGATGAAGTCATGCGCTCCGGCCACACGGGCCGCTCGCATCACATCATCCGGCGAGGCATCCGGGTCGCCGATGGCGATGTTTGCGAACACCGAGGAATTGAAGAGGAGGCTGTCCTGCAGCACGGTTCCGATCTGGCGGCGGAGAGAGTAGAGCTCGACCTTCGCGATCTCGTAGTCGTCCACCAGAATCCTGCCCGCATCGGGATTGTAGAGGCGGGGAATGAGCTTGAGCACGGTGGATTTTCCAGAACCGCTCTTGCCTACGATTCCCACGAAAGAACCGGCAGGAATCTCGAAGGAAACATTCCGCAGCTGTGGCTGCTGGCCCGGGATGTAGGCGAAGGTGATGCTGTCGAACTCCACCTTGCCCGTGATGGCCGGCATGGGAATGTTGTTGGCCTCCTCCGTTTTTTGTTCCGGCGGGCTGTCGATCACATCTCCAAGGCGCTCGACGGAAAGCGCGACCTCTTGAAAATTCTGCCAACTCTGCGCGAGGCGCATGAGCGGCGTGGTGACATAGCCTGCAATAATGCGGAAGGCGATGAGTTGGCCGAGAGTCAACTCGCCCTTAATCACCAGCACCGCGCCATACCAAAGCACCGCCAAGTCGCCGAGCCGGCTCAGCAGGGTGGTGGCGGAGTTCATCGCCGTGGAGGTCAGGACGGCATGGAAACCCGCACTGACAAAGCCCGCGTAGCGTTTTTGCCATTCCCAGCGGGAGGGTTGCTCGATATTGCCGGCTTTGAGGGTTTGGACGCCGGTGAGCGTTTCGATGAGGTGGGCTTGCGATTTGGCGCCCTCCTCCGAGCGACGGCGGATTTGTCCACGCAGGATCGGCGCTCCGAAGAGTGTGACGCCGGTCATGAAGGGAACGACCAGCAGCGCCACGATCGCCAGCTTCACATCGTAGAAAAACATGATCGCCATGTAGACCACGGAAAAGACCGCATCCAAGCCGACCGTGAGCGCCGTGCCGGTGAGGAACTGGCGGATGTTTTCGAGTTCGTGCAGGCGCGACGAGACCTCGCCCACGGGGCGGCGCTGGAAGTAACCAAGCGTGAGCTTGTAGAGGTGATCCATGATCCGCGAGCCCACGGCAAGGTCGATGCGGTTCGAGGTGTCCACGAACAAGTAGGTGCGGATGGCTGTAAGCGCGACAGTCGCGATGGCGATCAGCACAAAAAGCACGCCGAGCACATTCAGGGTGTCGATGGAGTTTTGAACGAGAACCTTGTCGATGATGACCTGCGTGAGAAGCGGATTTGCCAGGCCGAGCAACTGGATGAAAAAAGAGGCAATGAAAACCTCGATGAGCACTTTCTTGTGCTTGCGGATGGCGGGAAGAAACCACTTGAAGCCGAATTTTTCCTTCTCCTCTCCCGGGAGCGGGCGAAGGAGCAAAACATCCACCTCGCCGGTGAAGCGGGATTGAAAATCCTCGATCGAAAGCCGTTCAAGCCCCGAGCGGGGATCGGCGAGAGCCACCCCCTTCGCGCCCGTTTGGAAAAGCACGCAAACCGTGCCGTCACGCATGATGAGAGCCGGCGTTTCCACGCGCCCGAGATTGGTCACGGGAAGTTTCACCAACTGCGCGGCAAAGCCTGACATCGTGGCGATGTTGCCGCAGGTGTGAAGCGAGGGTTTGCGGTCGGCTGGAACCTCGTTCGATAAAACTCGGCGCGCAGCTTCTTTGGGAAATTCCTTCTCGAAAAATTTTGCCAACATGCCGAAGCAGGCTATGACCTCCTCCAGCGGGCCGTTCTGCGTTGTGAGAACCGGATAGTCGACCAGGGGGTCGAGCAGCGACTCCGCAGGGGGCAACTCGGGCAAGGCGGGAGATCCAGCGGCCTTGGGAACATCGGGAATTTCACTCCGCTCGAGAATGTCGCGGGGAATGCCGATGCGGCGCAGCGGCCCGTCAGCCGGATTCCATCGCTGGGAGCGGGCAGGCCCTTCCGCAATCCAGTAGGTGAAGTCAGGCTTCGACTCGGTCTCGCCGGTTTCGACCACGGCCGAGGGGAGTGCCGTGCGGACCAGATCGGGGACTTTCGAAACATCCAAAGCACACCGCGAAAAATCCATCGCCAGCAGGTGGAACAACTCGGCAGGCGTGACCGATGATTCCAAGGCATTCCGAAGTTCCGGCACCTCGCCGAGCAACTCGCGGAAGCGGGCACTCTCAAGCATCAGGCACACGGACTCAACCGCAGCCGTGGCGGCTTCGACCGACGCCCCGGAGTGGAAAGTGCCCAAGCCAACGATGCCGCAAGGGCCAATCGTCTGAAGCAGCTCCGGGTGGGGATCACCCGGCCGCACGCCGAGCAGGCGAATGCGCCCCTCAAGCACGATAAAGACATGCCCGCTCAGTTTGGCGGGAGTGATGAGCACCTGTCCGATGGCGGCCCGTGCGAGGCGACCAGCGGCAACGAGGCGCACGAGCCATTCGCGGGAAGCTTGGGAAAGCGGCCCCTCGCCGGCGGCGATGCGGTCGGCCACTTGGCCGGCGGTGGTTTCAAGCGGTTGGTCGGCCATGGGTGCGTTCCTCCAACCACAAGTGGCAGAGTTCCTCGATCATTTGAGATTTCATTGATTCGTCGAATTCCACGGGCAAATGGTGGTCCACCCTTGCCACAAGAAACCACTCCGCCACAGCGAAGGGTTTCAACAACTCCCCGGCGCGCGCCGGCTTCAAGACACCAGCCAGCGCGGGGTGCATCGCCCCAAGGGCAACGGGACCGACAATGCCGGCCGTGTAAATTTCATTCCCGCTCGCATAGACGGGAGCGAGATCGGCAAAGGTGGCCTCGCCCTCCTTGATGCGGAACCACAACTCGCGCGCCAACCCGGCATCCTTCACGCGCAACAGGGAGTAAACAATGCGGTCCAAAGCGGGTTTGCGGCGCTCGAAGTGTTCAGCGGCCTCCTCTTCGAAGAGGTTTTTTTTCCACAGAGAAATCCTGCACTCGCGCTCCACGGCGGCTTTCAAAAGCTCCGGGGGACATCCGATATAGTCCGCAGGCACGGGAAGAGAGGTTGCGGGATCGACTTGGAATTTTTTGCAAAACCCCTGCCAGGCGGATTCGACATCCGAGGGATCAGGCGTGAAGCCCGCGCTGGCCTCGTCGAGCAGGCGCGCGCGCAGGAGCTGTTTCCAGAGCCTGTAGGAACCCAACTCCGCTGCGTGAATGGTGGTATCCGGTTTTTCCGTGTCGTGTTTCAAAATCAGAGAGGTAATTATAGTAGTCGGCAATCAGGGAGTCTTCAATGCCACGCCGAGATAGCGATTGTGAAGATGTTGGAGTTCCAGAAAACCCGCATGGGGCGCGGCGGGTTTGTAAATGCGGAATTGCTTCATGATTCCCAGCGAGGCCGCGCTCTCAAGCGGACCCGCGAAGCCGCAGTCGCCATCGCCGAATGCGGGAGAT
>JBJTGE010000269.1:0-6525 GCA_046093785.1 Spartobacteria bacterium | reverse complement strand
CCATCTGCCCCGGGCGCACCATCTGCGTCGCGCGTGAACTCACCAAAACCTTCGAGGAATACCGCCGCGACACGCCCGCCCTCCTCATCGCCCACTTTGAAAAACATCCGCCCAAAGGCGAGATCACGCTTGTGATTCCTGCCGGCACCGAATCCCAGCGGGAGACGGATTCCTCTGAAGAGGACGATTGACCATGCCGCCACTGACGCCGCGCCAGCGTTATGCCCGACTGGGAATCATCGCCGTCTCCACTCTGCTCCTTGCCCTCCCGCTCCTCAAAAGCCTGAATCCCTCACTCCCCGCGCTGCCCTGCGGTTTCAAAGCTCTAACCGGTCTGCCCTGCCTCTTCTGCGGCGGCACCCGCTCCGCCTGCGCCGCTCTCCGAGGCGACTTCGCTCATTCGCTTTACCTGAACGCCCTCTCGATCCCGTTCCTTGGTTTCATCCTGCTCATCGCCGTCGCAAGCGCAGTCGAAGTCGCCCGCAAGCGCCCCATCACCGACTGGCGCACTGTCTCAAAGCCTCTCCTAAAACTTTGGCCAGCATTCATCCTCCTCCTGCTCATCTGGTGGGGCGTGCATCTCGTCTCAGCCCTGCGAACCCCCAAACCCGAGTTGTTGAATTCCGAAAATCCCATCGCCATTCGGCTCCGTGTCTTGTTCCAAGATTGACTGACCTGCCCCGCCACGCACGACCGCCTCCGAATGCGCCCTGCGCCGGGCCGATGTGGGGAGAATAGGTTTTGCTTACATGGGATCAGGATTTCGAGTTGTCGCTGGAGTTTTGTTGTGGGGTGATTGTTTTTGCTGAGTAGGACGGGGCCTGCTCGTCGAGTGTCCATGCGGCCATGCTTTTCATTTTGCGCATGTGGCTCGAGCGGAATTTCGCCGCTTTGGACGCGCGTGCGTCGAGTGTTCCGTAGTTTTCGATAATGGAAAGAAGGTAGCGAATGGCTTCGATGCCGTCGCCGGCCTTGCTCGCGTTGCCGAGGGATTCAAGCTTGGCGAGGGCCTCCTGTAGAATGTGAATGGCTTGGTCGGTGTCATATTTGTTTGCAGCCTCGGTGGCTTTTTCCACGGCGAGGCCCGCGCATTGGGTGGCCACGGCAGGGATCACATCCTCGTCGACCCGTATGTCGGCCGGGTCCTGGGTGGAAAGGATGCGGATCGTTTGTGTGTGCGTGCGGGAGGCCAGATCGGGCGTGGAAAGGTCGTCCCAAAGGACTTCGAGTTCCACGAGGCGCTCGCCCTCAAGCGTGGCAACTGGCTCCCCGCCAGACAGGATCGGCAAAGGAAGGACATCAAGATGGAAGACGAGTGTGGCGGATTCCTCGCTCGTGAGGTCTCCGAGGGAAATCTCGATGCGGCCATCGGGAAGCGCGACCGAGTGGTAGGAGGCAAAGAGGACCCAGTTTTCACAGAAGTCGAGTTTGCGGACGCGCACACGCACATTCTGGCTGGCGGTGCGCTGCAAGCCTTCCAGCTCCGCTTCGAAAATGGCGGGCAGTTTTTCCGCCGAATTCGCGTCGTAGAAATTCCCGCCGGAGCATGTGGCAAGGCGCTCGAGGAGGTTTTCATCGTAGCCGTCTCCGAAACCAAGCGTGGCTGTGCGGATGCGGGAGCGCTCGAGGCCGTCGGAGACAACACGGGTGACTTCATCGGGAGCCGTGATGCCGGCATTCAGGAGGCCGTCGCTCAAAAGCAGCGTGCGGCGCGTGGTCGAGTCGGGAGTTTTGCGGAGTTCGTCGCGACCAAGCATCCAACCGGCGGTGAGATTCGTGCTGCCGCGATCCTGGATGCGGCGAACCGATTGAATGGCTGCGCTCTTGCGTGTCACGCTGCCCATCGGCAGGACAACCTCGGCGCGGTCATCGAAAATGACGAGTGCGAACTGGTCGTTCGACCTGAGATTGCGGATGATCGATTCGCATGCTGCCTTGGCTTTGGCAAGAGGCTCGCCTCGCATGGAACCGCTCCGGTCGAGGACGGCGCAGAAGGCCATGGGACGCCGGGAAGAGGCTTCGGCTGGCGGGGCGACGAGTTCAAGGGCGAGGTGCACGGGGCGGCCTTGATTGGCTAAGATTGTCGAGTGGTCGAGTCGGGCTTGGATTTTCATGATTTGATTGGGCTTTCTGTTTGGGTTGCGGAGTTGGGAAATCAGTTTGGAAGATTGAGAAATGTGCAGCCACGAGTCAGCGCGGACAACGAACGGGCGAGTCATAAGGCGCGGTTGATGTGTCATAGGATCGGGTTAAAAAATTGGATTCTGTCAGCCCGTCGCGACGATTTGCGGAAAGCGTAAGCGGAGGTTTTTCGCGAATGAACAGAAACTCGCTCTGCCATGCCGAAAAGCTTCTGGATTGGCGCTGAGGGCGAATGTGAGTGAGTGCCGACTCGATGGTGTGCAGGATTTTTGTAATCATTTCACCACAACTCTAACAACACCGGTTAGACATCCGCTGGGGGACTAAAAAAATTTACGCCAGCGAGGGAGATTGCTTTGAAAAGGAGGCGGAAAACTTCATCCCGCTCGCGTTTTCCTTTCGAGTGCGCGGCGGCTTTTGCTATCGTTGGCGCATGAAAATTTCCCGGTTCGCCGCAGTTTTTCTTTTTCCTGCGATCCTCATGGCGCGTGAGACGATGATCGACAACACGGGCGTGGTTGAAAATCCCAAGCCCACTTGGGAGACACAAAACAAGGCGCGCACATTTTCCCTCCTCATACCCGCACCGCGGGGCCAGATCACCGACCGCAATGGACAACCTCTCGCCCAGAGTCGCGTCAGCTACAATCTGGCGATCAGTTTTCCCACGCCTCTGGATTGGCCGGATTCAAAGATCATCTCCTTCGCCCGCCAACAAGCGGCTCTCGCCGCGAGTCTCATCAACCGCGACATCCGCCTCACGGATTCCGCGATTTTGAACCACTACAAGAACCGGGGTGTGCTGCCTTTGGATATTGCGACGGATCTCCTTCCCCGCGAGCTTTCGGCCGTCCAGCGCAGCATGCCTCCCAATCAGGTGCTGCGCCAAACCTATGTGCGTTTCTATCCGAATGGCCCGCTCGCGGCGCACATCATTGGATACACCGGTTACGAGGCGCCACTCTCGGCTCGCCCGATTGAAAACAACGATCTCATCTTTTCCGAGAGCGAGGGCAGGGAAGGTCTGGAACAGGTCTTCGACCGCGAACTTCGCGGGCAACCAGGTCTCCTTCAAATCACATTCGACTCGAATGGCAAAAAAGTCTCCGAACGCGTGGCCCGCCAGCCTGTGCCCGGTTACAATGTCATCACCACTCTCGACCTCACGCTTCAGCAGGAGGCTGAAAAAGTCCTCGCCAAAAACACAAACCGCGGAGCCCTTGTGGCGATGGACCCCAACAATGGTGAGATTCTCGCCATGGCATCCTACCCGTCATTCAACCCGAATGATTTTGTTCCGATTGTGCGCCCGGATGTTTTTGCACGCTACTCCAACGATCCCGCCGATCCGCTCGTTCCCCGCGCCTTCCGCTCGGCCTATCCGCCGGGATCCACTTTTAAAACCTTCGTGGGATTTGCCGGTCTGGAGACCGGGCGCATCACTCCCAAGGACACATTCAGTTGCCCGACATCCTTCACTGTTGGCGACCACACCTTTCGCAACTGGAAAAAAGTCGACGCCGGCCGCCTTACTTTCAAGGAGGCCCTCACGCAATCGTGCAACACCTGGTTTTATCAGGCCGGTCTCAAAATGGGTCCCGAACCCATTATCGACTTTGCCAAGCGTATCGGTCTCGGTCGCCGCACAGGCATTCCTCTTCGCTCCGAGGCCTCCGGAAACATCCCTGACAACGACTACATGATGCGCGTCCACAAACGCACCATCAAAGGCGGCGATGTCGCCAACCTCTCGATCGGCCAGGGCGACATTCTCATCAGCCCCCTCCAAATGGCGCAGGCCATGAGCGTCATGGCCAATGGCGGATTCCTCCATCAGGCTAGGCTGGTGCTGCAAGTTCAGTCGATCGACAACAAAGTCGTCGCCGCCTATCCCGATCGCATCCGCGAGCAGATTCCCGTCGCCCCGGATGTTCGTGAGGAACTCCGCCGCGCGCTTGTGGGTGTGACGAGTGATGGCATGGGAACGGCCCACCAAGCGGCTGTGAAGGGAATCGAAGTCGCCGGAAAAACCGGAACCGCGCAGTGGGGGCCGACCGACCGCCAGCGCATCGCGGCTTGGTTTGCGGGCTTTCTGCCTGCGGACAATCCCAAATATTCCTTCGCGGCACTCTACGAGGGCGAGCCAGGAGTCAAGACTGGTGGCGGATCGCACGCCGCTCCATTGATCGGAAAACTCTTCCGCGAAGTTTACAAAACCTCGAATTCAAAAAAGGCGGCAACCGCATCCGCTCCGCAGCCCAGTCCGACTCCAGAGCCTGAAGCCGCGACTCCGGCAGCGATTCCCGTCGACGAGTCGAACTGAAAAAATTTTCAGAAAAATAATCCGCTCCGCTTGACAGGGAGCCGCCCATTTGTTGCTCTTCATCCCGTCAGTGTAATTCCAACCAACTCCACCAAACATAAACAACCATGAACAAAGTTGAACTCACCGTAGCAGTCCAAAAAACCCTCGACTCCACCAAAGCGGACGCAGAACGCGCTGTGAACGCTGTTATCGACGCCATCAAACTCGGCGTTAAAAAAACAAAGACCGTCCAACTCATCGGCTTTGGCACTTTCAAAATCAGCAACCGCAAAGCCCGCACTGGCGTGAATCCAAAGACTGGCGCGAAGATCAAAATCAAAGCTTCGAAGACCGTCCGTTTCGTTCCCGGCAAAGCTTTCAAGGGAGCGATCTAATTTCCCCTCCGTGGTAGAAAAGACCCGTTTGGTTAACGCCAAACGGGTCTTTTTATTTCCCCTTGGAAATTTTTTTCCAACAGGACGACCAGGCTCTCACTTGCAGGTTGCACAGATGCCGAAGAACTCGAGCGAGTGACTCAAGTCCCGGAATCCATACTGCTGCGCAATCCGCTTCTCCGCATCACCAATAGGGCAGGGGATGTCGATCAATGCCACAGTGCCGCATGAGCGGCAGATCAGGTGGTCGTAGTGTTTGCGCGGATCGCTGATCTCATAGTAGCTGCACGAGCGCTGCAGATTCACCTTGTGGACCAGATGGAGCTTTTCCATCAGCAGGATCATTCGGAAGACCGTGGCATAGTCGGGACGAGCACCTTCGTGCTTGGATGCGGCGGACTGGATTTCCTGGAGGCTCATCGGTTGGCCTGACTCAAAGAGCGCCTGTAGAATACCGCGCCGGTTGCGTGTGATGCGCAGGCCCTCGCGTCGCAGAATATCTGTCACGCTCTCCGGAGTGAATGCGGCTTCAGTGCGGTTCATTGTTGAAGGATTAACCCGTCGTGGTCTGCGATCAATCGTCGAATCTTCTTCTCACCGGCAGGCCCTGCAAAGCCAGATGTTCCTTGGCTTCGGCGACCGTGTGTTTTCCAAAATGAAAAATGCTCGCGGCGAGCACGGCGTCGGCAAGGCCCGCTTTCAGGACATCGGCCAGATGCTGCAGTTCCCCCGCACCTCCGCTGGCAATCACCGGAATGCCGACCGACTCCGAAACAGCGCGCGTGAGTTCCAGATCGTATCCACCGCATGTGCCGTCCGCATCCATGCTCGTGAGGAGGATTTCTCCCGCGCCCCGGCGAGCGGCTTCCATGATCCACTCGATGGCATCGCGCTCCGTGGGTTTGCGGCCGCCATGGGTGTAAACCCTCCATTTGCCCGGACCGTCGCGCTTGGCGTCCACTGCCACCACAACGCATTGTGAACCGAAGGCCTCCGCCGCTTCGCTGATGAGCTCGGGTCGCTGGAGTGCCGAGGTGTTCACGCTGACCTTGTCCGCACCCGCGCGAAGCATCGTGCGAAAATCCTCCACGGCCCGTATGCCTCCGCCCACTGTGAGCGGCATGAAACACTGCTCGGCCGTGCGCTCGACCACAGAGACCATCGTGGCGCGTCCGTCGCTCGAGGCTGTGATATCCAAAAATACGAGTTCATCGGCTCCCTGCCGGTCATACATTTTCGCGCACTCAACGGGATCCCCCGCATCTCGGAGGTTGAGAAATTTCGTCCCCTTCACCACACGACCATCGGTCACATCCAGACATGGAATCACTCGTTTTGCCAACATGCGCCCAACAATCCGCTCCCGAACTCCGAAATCGAGACTAAAATGATTGCGCGCGCCGACTATCGGTTCCTATGTTGCTCACTTCCCTTTTGTGAGGGGAGGGTAGGGAAGTCTTCATGGAAACAAACCGCACAAACTGCCACTTCGCCCGGCTTCCAGCCTTGATCGCCTGCGCACTTGCGGTGCTCCTGCTCCCGGCGTGCGAGACGACCCAGACATTTCGCCTTCCGCGCGGCCTTCAGCCTGCCGGGGATTTCGACACCGTGGTCATCGATGCCGGTCACGGTGGACATGATTCGGGGGCAAGGGCCGTCTCCGGCGCTCCGGAAAAACAGCTC
>JBJTGE010000268.1:0-5358 GCA_046093785.1 Spartobacteria bacterium | reverse complement strand
CTTGATCAGCGTTGCCGCACACAGTGATGACGGTATCGACCGGGCGGTTCAAAAACTCCTCGAGATGTTTTGAATGGTGAGCGCTCAGATCGATGCTGATTTCGCGCATGACTTCGATGGATTTTGGATGGACATAACCCGACGGTTTGGACCCCGCGCTGGCGACTTCGATGAGATCGCCTGCGGCAGCTCGCAATATGCCTTCGGCGATATGACTGCGACAGGAGTTGCCGGTGCAGAGAATGAGAACAAGAGGTTTGGTATTCATGTTTTGTTTCTAAAATCAACAGCAACCGGAGCCGGAACAGCAGCCTTCGGATTCCGGAGCAGGAGCGAGACAGATGTCTTTCGCGAGGCAGTCCGTGTGTTTCGTGGAGAGAAAAACAACAACAGACTCCCCATCGACACAGATCGACTCAACAGGGAACTGCGAGATGAGCCCGTCCTCGTATTCGAGTTCCACCTCGAGGTCATCGCCCTGAAAGAGCGGAGCCGCCCGGTCGATGATGTCCGCAAGTTTTCCAGCCGGAAGACGGTGGTCCGTGTCGTCGGCCACCCAAGCTTGCAGGCAGAGGAACGAGGTTTTGCGGAAGGTGGCTCCGCAATCAAAGAAGGTTTTGTCCACACGCCCGACTTCGGTGATGTGGGCGTGCGCAGGGACAATCCCTCCATCCGGCAGCACGAATCTGAGGTGGAGTGTGGGATTTTGTTTCAGAGAAGCAACGAAGGCACTGGATTTCATAAGATTTTATTTGGTGTTTTTGCCAATGATATGGTTCGTCTAACAAGCCTCACAGCGTTGCTGAAGACTTTGATTCCGTTTGATGAGGTCGATGCAGCGGAAAAACTCGAGAAAGCACGGACAGGCGATCTGGTAAAAGACACTCACTCCGCGCTTTTCACACTGCAGCAATCCGGCCCGCCGCATCACAGCAAGATGCTTCGAGAGCGTAGTGACATCGCAGCCCGCAAGAAGCGTGAGGTCGTTCACGCACTTCTCCCCCTCCGTGAGAACCTCCATAACCAACAAACGCGTGGGATGGGCCATCGCCTTGACGATAGCCGACCTCTCCTTTGCTGATCGGCGGAGTGATTCCAAATCCATAAAATATTTGGCACTTTTGCCAAATAAAACACACTGAGTAAATGGCATTTTTGTTGGTCATAAAAAAGCCGTGCAATGCTTGGAGCGTTCGGGAGAATTGGCGCGCTATGAAATTCATTCCTGTCGTTCTTTCGATCGTTGCCCTTCCTGTATTTTTAAATTCCTGCGCGACTTCGCCGCAGGCGCTGGCACCTGCAAGCATAGCCGCTCAGATGGTGCAACACGGCGTCCCCGCTTCGACCCAAAAGCGGGTCCAGGCCGGCCGCGTGCTGGATTTTGACGACATCATGAGTCTGGCAAAGGCCGGGGTTTCCGACAAAGCCATCGTGGCCTACCTGAAAAGCACCAAGGCACCCTACAAATTCACCACCGCCCAACTCGAACAACTCTCCAATGCCGGCGTGGGTTCGACCCTTGTGAACTACCTTGGACAATCCGTCGGCTACTACGAGGCCTCGAAGCGCAATCAACTCGGCGGAAGCAAATGGGACCGCCATCCGTATTTCAACGACCCGTTCTTCTGGGGCGCGGCACCGTTTGACTACGGCTTCCCCGGCGAGTGGGCCGATCCGGGGTTTGTCTTCGACACCCTTTGATTTGCGGATTCCGGCAAGGCGTGCCTATTTAAGCTCCCATGGAAGCCGTTCAATACCGCATCGGCAACGAAAAACTCATCCGCGTCCTGGATGCCGCAAGCCACCGTTTGCGCTCGCTCCTGACGAAGCAGGGCCGTCCCCAAGGCGCGCTCCGCGTGGCTGTGATAGGCGGCGGATGCTCGGGCCTCCAATACAAGATGGATCTTGTGGATGGCCCCGCGAACCGGGACATCATGGTCGAGTCGAATCAAGTGCGCGTGGTGGTGGATCCCAAGAGCGCACTCTTCGTAAGCGGGTCGGAGCTGGATTTCAGCGACGACCTGCAAAAAGGCGGCTTCAAGGTGACGAATCCCAATGCCGTCGCCCATTGCTCCTGCGGCGAGAGTTTTTCGGCGTGAGCGACCACTTCGCCGAACTCGGCCTGCCTCGCGCCGCGTGGATCGAACCCGAGGAGGTGAAATCCCGTCACCACGAGCTCATGGCATCGTGCCATCCCGACAAGTCGCAGGGCGATGGAGAACGCGCCACACGATTGAACGAGGCGCGCCGCATTTTGGAAAAACCAGCGACAAGACTGCGCCATCTTTTGGAACTGCGATTCCCCGAATTTTCCTCAAAAGAAAAACCACAACCCGACTGGGAGTTGTTTTCGAGAACCGGCGAAGCGGCCAACCTCGCAGCGCAGGTTGCATCCACCCAAGCCTCGGCCACCAGTCCCCTCGCCCGTGCGGTGGCCCACAAGCAATCCGCCGACCTCCGCCTCAAGATTGCCGCCTTGAATACGGAACTCACCCGCCACGCCGAAGCGTTGGAGCAAAAGACCAGTTCGCTCGACACCGCTGACGCGCAAGCCCTGTCCAACCTCGCCGAGGAATGGACTTTTTTGAATCGCTGGCAATCCACGATCCACGAGGCCGCAGCGCTTCTGACGTCTTGACCAGACCGCGCAGGCTTTTTCTTCCCCGCCCGTGCGTGGCCGTCTAAAATGGCTGCCGAATGATCAAGGTCGAAAAACTCACAAAGCGCTTCGGGGGATTTACCGCCGTGGACGGCATCGACTTTGAAGTGCAGAAGGGTGAAATCGTCGGATTTCTCGGACCCAACGGCGCTGGCAAAAGCACGACGATGCGCATGCTTTCCGGCTTTCTTCCTCCGACTTCGGGAAAAGCGGAGGTTGCCGGATTCGATGTTTTTTCAGATTCCCTCCGCGCGCGGGAGCACATCGGCTACATGCCGGAAAATGTCCCTCTTTACCCGGATATGCGCGTGCATGAGTTCCTTCGCTATCGAGCGGCACTGAAGGGCGTTCCCGGCCGGCGACTCAAGGAGCGCGTGGGCGATGTGTTGGAACTTTGCGGACTGAAAGATGTGGAGAAGAAACTGATCGGCAACCTCTCCAAAGGCTACCGGCAACGCGTCGGTCTGGCGGATGCCATGAGCCACGAGCCCGACCTGCTGATCCTTGACGAGCCCACAATTGGACTGGACCCGAATCAAATCCGGCTAGTTCGCGACCTGATCCGCAACTTGCGGCGACACCACACGATTCTCCTCTCGACCCATATTTTGCCCGAGGTCGAAATGGTGTGTTCGCGTGTGATCATCATCAACAAAGGCCGCATCGAGGCGCTCGATACCCCTCAAAACCTCCGCGCCCACCTCGGTCAGGCCGGGCACATTCTTTTCGATGCCATCGTTCCAGATGCGCAAGCGGCAGCATCCACACTGCGCGGGATCGAATCCGTTCAAAGCGTGTCGCACCGTGCGGATGGCGAGTGGACTGTTTTCACGATTTATCCCCAACCGGGCCATGACCCAAGGGAGTCTCTTTACAAGCAGGCGGTGGACAATAAATGGAGGGTGCGCGAGATCAGCCGTCCACCGGTTTCGTTGGAGCAGGTTTTTGCCGAGGTCACTGGAGGAGAGGAAAGCTGATGCCATGAGGAAGTTTTTAATTCTATTCGGCCGCGAAGTTTCGAGTGCCTTTCATCAGCCTCTGGCCTATGTGGTGCTGTTTTTTTTCCTGATCGTAACAGGGTTCAATTTTCAAGCAGGAGTCACACTACTGAACACTGGGGGGGGCACCGTCACGATGGTTCAGGCCTTTTTCAACACCGTGTATTTCTGGTTTCCCTTCGTGTTGGTTTTTCCGCTCATCACCATGCGGGTCTTTGCGGAGGAGGCAAAAATGGGAACCATCGAAACGCTGATGACCACTCCCGTGCGCGATTTCCAAGTCGTGTTGGCCAAATACGCCGGATGTTTGTTTTTCTACATCATCCTTTGGGCGCCCAGCTTGATTTACTTCCTGGTCTTTCAGGAGATCACTGGCGTGAAGGCCGCTGAAGCCGTTGGAAGCTATGTGGGAGCCTATGCCATGCTTCTTTTGATGGGCCTGCTTTTCACCGCGATCGGCTGCCTGGCCTCGGCACTCACGGACAACCAGATCGTCGCAGCGGTCATTTCCTTCGCGGCCATTCTGGGGTTCTTTTTTCTGGGACTTCTTTCCTTTCTACTGCCTTCGACAGGCACATTCCTGCGTGAGCTGACCTACTACCTTTCGCCTGTTGAACACATGATGGATTTTTCGCAGGGACTTTTCGATACACGGCCGGTGGTCTTTTACCTCAGCTCCACCCTTTTGGTCCTCTTCGCGACATACCACATCTTTCAATATCGCCGCTGGAAATTATGAAACCGCCGCGCACTGGAATTAAAATCAGCATCGGTCTGCAAATTCTCGCCGTGCTGGTCATTTACGCACTGGTGAACTACCTCGGCTTCCTGCACTACGAGCGGCGCGACTTTTCCCGCTCGCAAAAATTCTCTCTCGCCGGTCAGACCCGTGCGGTGCTGAAGGAATTCAAAAAACCGATGGAGATCATCATTGTTTCCTCGCCGACCTTTCTTTCGCCCGTGAGCCAGATTTTCGGAGACCTGCGGAGCCTCATGAACGAGGTGCTCTTCAACAAACGAACCGGCCTACGTGTGGAATATGTGGACCCCACGCGGAATCTTTCCCGCATTCAGGATTTGCAGGCGAAATACAAGCTCACGAGCTTGGACAACCTCATCATTCTCGACTACGAGGGCCGCCACCGCCTCTTGAACATCGCCGAAATGGGAGACTTCGACCTCACTCCCCTCGCCCAAGGCGGGCAACCAGTCCTTCTCGCCTTCCGGGGCGAGCAAGTGCTCACCAGCGCCCTTGTGGCCTTGCTGAAACCGGAATCCGAGGTTGTTTACTTTCTCACTGGTCACGGGGAACCGAACCCCGCGACCGACCTCTCGAACCTCGCCGAAGCCATTTCGCAGCAGAACGCCGTCGTCAAATCCCTCTCCCTGTCATCCACCGACACCATCCCCGCCGATGCGTCGGCACTGGTTCTCGTGGCACCGAAATCGGACCTCGATGAGCGGGAGATGGCCGTCATCAGCGCTTGGCAACGGAATGGCGGTAAAATGCTCGTCCTTCTGGACCCGAGCAGCTCGACGCCGCGCCTGCATTCGTTTCTTGCCACTTCAGGCATCACTCCCCGCGACGACCGCGTGCTGCGATTGATCCAACTTCCCATGGCCACCGGAATCCTTCGCGATGTGACCGCCCATGTTTTGCCGAATGCTGAAGTAACCCGCCGCCTTGAGGGGATGAACATT
>JBJTGE010000267.1:0-5715 GCA_046093785.1 Spartobacteria bacterium | reverse complement strand
CTGAAATGGGGGTGCGGGGGAGTGGGGTGAGGCGGGATCGGGCGAGCTGGGAGGCCATGCAACGGGCCTTGCGGGTGCGGCATTACGCGCTCCGGACGGAGGAGACCTACTTGCACTGGGTGGGGCGTTTTTTGAATTGGTTGGCGGACGGTGGCGTGGAGCTTGCGGAGAGCGGGGAGCTTGAGGTGAGGGCGTTTTTGGAGGAGTTGGCGGTTGGGCGCGGGGTGGCGGCGGCGACGCAGAATCAGGCGTTTTCGGCGCTGTTGTTTTTTTATGGCGAGGTGTTGAAGCGTCCGTTGGGCAAAGTGGATGCGCTGCGGGCGAAGCGGACAACGCGGTTGCCGGTGGTGTTGTCGCGCGAGGAGGTGCGGAGGTTGCTGGGCGGGCTGGAGGGCACGATGTCGCTGATCGGCCGGTTGCTCTATGGAACGGGGATGCGGATGATGGAGGCGATCCGGCTGCGGGTGAAGGATGTGGACTTTGACCGCCATCAGGTGATCGTGCGGGAAGGAAAGGGATCGAAGGACCGGGTGGTGATGTTGCCGGAGACGCTGCGCGAGCCGTTAAGGGAGCACATGGAAAGGGTGAGGATTCTTTTCCAAGAAGATCGGGCAGCGGGATTGCCGGGCGTGTGGTTGCCGGGCGCTTATGGGGTCAAGGATCCGAAAGCGGGCGAACGCTGGGAGTGGCAGTGGGTTTTTCCCTCCAAGAGTATCGGCAAGGATCCGCGAAGCGGGGTGCGGCGGCGGCACCATGTGCATGACAACGGTGTGGGCAAGGCGCTGGGCGTGGCGGTGCGGCGGGCGGGCATCGCAAAAAAAATCACGGCACACACGCTGAGGCACTCGTTTGCCACGCACTTGCTGGAGGGCGGGGCGGATATCCGCACGGTGCAGGAGTTGCTCGGCCACAGCGATGTGAGCACCACGATGATCTACACGCATGTGCTTAATCGGCCCGGAATGTCTGTGCGCAGTCCGCTGGATGTGTAGTTTCCATTCATGCGAACCCGCGGTGGCGCGGGTTGGCCCGGCGCTGACGGAGCATCGCCCTCCAGAAAAAATCCACCAGCCTGCGGCTGCTGTTTTTTCCTCCCTGAAAGGGGGGCGACTGTGCTACATTAAGAAGGGTGTATGGAAAGGTCTCGGGCGCTACCGCGCCGCCAGCCACAAGAGCGACGGCCCGTGAAACCGCAATCCCAAATCCGTTTTTGACATTCGTTGCATCTGATGTTATTGATCTTTTCATATGAGACTATCATCTTCCGGCCAAAAACCAAAACACCCGGCTGCCCATGCTGTTTCGCCAGGCAAAAAACGGAGCGCTGCAAAAGCCGCTCGGAATGGCGGTGGCGTGGTCATGTTTTGCGTTCGGGGCGAGAATGGATCAAGCGAGTCGAAAATCTACGCGCCTTCCAAGCTCGTCCAGATGCTGCAGGAAGGATTGCCATTCGGTGAACTCGAGAATCTGCAAGCCAGCCTTGCGATTCCCTCGGAAAGGTTGGCTCCGATGCTCGGCATTTCCAAAGCCACACTCCATCGCCGCAAGGGTGGTGCCGGCAAACTGTCTCCTTCGGTATCCGACAGGGTGCTGCGATATGCCCGCCTGCTGGGGCAGGCTTTGAAAGTTTTCGGCCACTTGGATGTTGCGAAGCTTTGGCTGAACGCCCCGCAGGTTGGTCTCGGTGGAGCGGTTCCATTGGACTACGCAAAAACAGAAATCGGAGCCCGGGAGGTGGAGAACCTTCTCGGCCGAATCGAATACGGGATTTACTCCTGATGCCAAGGGCTTGGCGGATTGTAAAGAAAAGCCATGCCTCCACCGCCTTTGACGGAGAGGGAGCGTGGCGTTACGGGGGGAGATGGAATTCGCCCGGAACGCGTGTTGTTTATTGCAGCGCCAACCTCTCCTTGGCGGCTCTGGAGACCCTTGTTCATCTGAATCCTCCTGTGGCTTTCAAATCGGTGGCGATGGAATTGGAGTTCGACGACAGTCTTGTCGAAACCATTTGCGCGAAAAATTTGCCCCTGGATTGGACTCAGGAACCTCCTGCTTGCTCGACGATGCGAGTAGGCGATCTATGGGCGAAAGAAGGGCGCTCCGCCGTTCTAAAAGTTCCCAGCGCTATTATCCCAAGCGAATCGAATTATCTCCTTAACCCGGCACACCGGGATTTTCAAAAGATCACGATCCGCGAACCGGTGTCGTTCTCATTTGATCCCCGCTTGATGTAAGCGATCCTTCCTTCCAAGTGTGATGGGAGGGCTATGCGACGGCGAGCCGGGCGGCGACGAGGGTTTCCAAGTGCGCGCGGAGGGGTTCGTTTTCCAGGCGCTCGAGGAGGCTGTTGAAGAATCCGTTGACGATGAGGCGGCGGGCTTTGTCGCGGGGGATTCCGCGGGCGGCCATGTAGAAGAGTTCGTCTTGGCTGACGGGGCCGTTGGTGGCTCCGTGGCTGCAGCGGACTTCGTCGTTCAGGATTTCGAGGCCCGGCATGGAGTTGGGGTCGGCGTCGTCGCTGAGGATGAGGTTTTTGACCTTTTGGTAGGCGTCTGTGCCTTTGGCGCCGGGTTCGACTTTGATGAGGCCTGCGAAGATGGTGCGGGATTTGTCGTCGAGGGCGTTCAGGTAGAGGAGGTCGCTGGTGGCGTGGGGAGCCACATGGTCCTGCAAGGTGCGCTGGTCGATCTCGCGGGTGCCTTCGACGGGGTTGATGGAGAACATCTCGCTGCGTGCGCCTTCGCCGACGAGGCGGCTGAGGCTTTCGCCGCGCACGAATCCCCCGCCGAAATTGGCGATAAGGGCGGTGCAGGTCGCGTTGCGGTCCACCGAAGTGGAATTCAGGTGGAAGGCGGTCGTCTCGCGGGACCAGTCCTGGACGGAAACATAGGTGAGCTTGGCTCCGGCGGCGAGGTGGAGGTCGTTCACGCCGCAGGCAAGGGCCGGGAGGCGATCGGCGGATTTGAAGTAATCCACGACGGTCACGCTGCTGTTCTCACCGCAGACGATGAGTGTGTGCGGGAAGACGGAAGCGTTGGCGCCTTCGACCCACTGGAAGATTTCGATGGGAAGTTGGACGCTTGTGTTTGCTGGCACGAAGAGGAAGGCTCCGCCTGCAACGCGGGCTTTGTGGAGCGCGGCGTATTTGCGGGAGCCAAGTTCCACGGGCTGTGCCATGAAGTATTTCTTGAAGAGATCGGCATGCTTGGTTGCGGCGGCCTCAAGAGTTTCAAAAATCACACCCGCTGGCAGTGACGACTCGCGGTGGAGGAGGGTGTTGTTGCCGAGGACAAGCTTGGCAGCGGTTTCGGCGAGGCCGGTGGAGGCGTTGATGAGACGGCCTTCGCTGGCAACGGGATTGGCTTCGACAAAGGCGGAAAGGTCGAGGGCCTTGAGATTCGCGAACCTCCATGCCTCGTCTTTGCGGGACGGGGTCGGGGAGTTCTCGTATTCCGCGAGAGCGCGGGATTGTTCAGCGGCGAACCAGGCGGGCCATGTGGTTGTCGCGTTGACGGGATTTTCCATAAGTGTGGTGCTCATTGTATGCGTCTCCCAGGTCAACCGACCGAGCCTTCCATTTCGAGATCGATGAGGCGCTTGAGTTCCACCGAGTATTCCATGGGGAATTGTTGAACGAGGTCGTTGACGAATCCATTCACCGCGAGGCTCATTGCGGCGCCTTCGGAAATGCCGCGCTGCTGCATGTAGAAGATTTGCTCGGCGCTGATCTTGCTCACCGAGGCTTCGTGCTGGCAGGCGTTTTCCTTTCCGCGCACGGTGATGGCGGGGTAGGTGTCTGTGCGGCTCTCGGTGTTGATGAGCAGGGCGTCGCACTCGGTGTTGTTTTTGCAGCCCTTGAGGTGGCGTCCCACTTGCACGAGGCCGCGGTAGGTCGAGCGTCCCGAGCCAATGCTGATGCTCTTCGACACGATGTTGCTCGTGGTTTCATCAGCGGCGTGCACCATTTTTGCGCCGGTGTCTTGGTGCTGTCCATCGCCTGCGAGGGCGATCGAGATCACTTCTCCACGGGCCTTGCGGCCTTTCATGATTACGCCCGGATATTTCATCGTGAGGCGGGAGCCGATATTGCAATCGATCCACTTGATCTCGGCTTCTTCGTGGGCGAGGCCGCGTTTGGTTACGAGGTTGAACACATTCGCCGACCAGTTTTGGACGGTGATGTATTGGATTTTCGCACCTTTGAGGGCGACGAGTTCCACCACGGCGCTGTGGAGTGTGGAGGTCTCGAACTTCGGGGCTGTGCAGCCCTCCATATACATGACCTCGCTACCTTCATCGGCAATGATGAGGGTGCGTTCGAACTGGCCGAAGTTCTCCGCATTGATGCGAAAGTAGGCTTGGAGAGGGTGCTTCACCTTCACGCCCGGCGGGATGTAGATGAACGATCCGCCTGAGAAGACGGCGCTGTTGAGCGCAGAGAATTTGTTGTCACCCGTCGGAATGACTTTTCCGAACCACTTCTTGAAAATCTCGGGGTGGTTGTGGAGACCCTCGGTGGAACCCACAAAAATAACGCCCTGCTCGCCGACGGCGGCTTTGATGTTCGAGTAGGCAGCCTCGCTGTCGAACTGGGCCTCGACGCCGGCAAGGAATTTCCGCTCCTGCTCGGGAATGCCGAGGCGTTCGAAGGTGCGCTTTACATCCTCCGGCACATCGTCCCACGAGCGCTTGGGCTGGGTGCCCTGCGAGAGGTAGTAGCGGATGTTGTCGAAAACGATATTGTCCAGATCATGGCTCGCCCAGTGGGTCGGCATGGGCATCGAATTGAACTTGCGCAGGGCGTCCTTGCGGAATTCACGAATCCAGTCGGGGTCTTTTTTGACATCGCAGATGTAGTCGATGGTCTTCTCTGTGAGACCGGTGCCGGCGTCGAATTCGTAATCGACATCATAGTGGAAGTCGCCGACCGAGCGGTCGATGTTGAGATCGGGTTTGGTTTCCATGGTTTTGTCCTCCCTTTGAAAAATCAGGCCTTGGCGAGCATTTCCTTTTCGACCCAGTCGTAGCCTTCGGCTTCGAGTTTACGGGCGAGTGTTTTGTCGCCGCTCATCACGATGCGGCCGTCCACCATCACATGCACAACATCCGGCACGATGTAGTCGAGCAGGCGCTGGTAGTGGGTGATGACGAGCAGCCCGCGCTCCGGGCTGCGCATGGCGTTCACACCCTCGGAGACAATGCGCAGGGCATCGATGTCGAGGCCAGAGTCTGTTTCATCGAGCACGGCATAGACTGGGTTGAGCATGGCCATTTGAAGAACTTCGCAGCGCTTCTTCTCACCGCCGGAGAAGCCTTCGTTCACCGCGCGGGATGTGAATTTGCGGTCGATCTTCAGCATGTCCATCTTCTCGTAGAGGTGATGGTAGTATTCCACAGCGTCGAGTTCCTCGCCCTCGGGGAGCCGGGCTTGAAGTGCGGCGCGGATGAAATTCGCAATCGTCACACCGGGGATTTCCATCGGGTATTGGAAGGCGACAAAAAGCCCTGCACGGGCGCGCTGGTCGGGTTCCTTCATTTCAAAAAGATTGAGCCCGTCGAGAAGCACTTGGCCGACTGTGACCTCGTAGTCGGGGTGTCCGGCCATCACTTTGGCGAGCGTCGATTTGCCGGAGCCGTTTTTACCCATGATGGCATGGACCTCGCCCTTCGGGATTTCGAGGTTGAGACCTTTGAGGATTTCGCGGTCGCCGATGT
>JBJTGE010000266.1:0-2337 GCA_046093785.1 Spartobacteria bacterium | reverse complement strand
TCGAAGGTCTGCTGCTCGGAATAGGATTTCGCGGCAGGCGCCTCCGCCACCACCGGGCGTTCGTCGATGCCATTGGCGAACTCCCACAGCGTGCGTGCATTTTTCCCCGCAAAAAGCGAAAGCTGCTCCGGCGGCGTGCGTGCGATCTGTCCGATGAGCGGTAGACCCGCCCGGCCCAGCGTGGCCGCAAGTTGCGGGCCGATGCCAGGCAGCCATTTGTTTTCGAGGGGAGCAAGAAACTCCGCCTCCCGGCCGGCTGCGACACGCGTGAGGGCGTCCGGCTTTTTCCATTTGCTGGCGACTTGCGAGACGAGCTTGTTCGAGGCGACTCCCCCGGAGAGCGTGATGCGGAGCGTCTCGCGCACGGCCTTGCGGATCGCCTCTGCGATGTCTTGCGGCGCCTTGTGTTTGTTCCCCCGCAGGTCGGCATAGCCTTCGTCGATCGAGCCGACCTCCACCACCGGCGTGAAATCGTAGGCATAGCTGAACATCATGCGCGAGAAATGCTCGTATTTCTCGAAATCCCCCGGCACCACGACGAGCCTCGGACACAACCTGCGCGCCTGCGCCATCGGCATCGCCGAAGTGATCCCATGCCGCCGCGCCTCATACGAAGCCGATGCCACCACGCCCCGCGCCGAACCTCCCACCGCCACAGGCTTCCCCCGCAGCCGCGCATCGGCCGCTTGTTCGACCGAAGCAAAAAACGCATCGGCATCGAGGTGAAGTATCATGGTGTTCAAATGAACACCTTTTTTGATTGAAGGCAACCCGATTGAGGTTTAGTGAAGCAAATCAAATACGAGTGATTCAAAAAAACACACGCCATGGCAAAGGAGTCCTATCGGCAAATCATAAATGACCGCTACCTTGTTGAGGTGGCTTGGACGAGTTGTCAGGGTGCGCTGAAGGAATTTGTAGTCGGGTTTTATTTTAAGCATCCCAAACTCATGATTGCCCGTTTTGATAATCTTCACAGGGGTGGAATTTTTGATGACATGGTTCATATGGACCTGCTCGATAAAACTGGAAACTTGCGCGCAAAGGTTCCATTTGCAACAGTTCCTCTCAGACAAGCTATTAACTATGCCAAAAACTACTTTGAAACCCACGCGGAAGCCCTTGAAGCGCAATTCAAGTTCTGGGGTTAAAGTGGCTCCGATTCGGCGATGGTTGCTGAAATCCGGCTTTCGCAAGTTGACTCCTGCCGAGATGGAACACTCAGAGTTGGTGGCGGCTTTGAAATGAAGCCCGCCTGCCCTACTCGCCGATAATTTTCACCAACACGCGCTTGCGGCGCAGTCCATCGAACTCGCCGTAGAAAATCTGCTCCCACGGGCCGAAATCCAACGCGCCGTTGGTCACGGCGACCACGACTTCGCGTCCCATGATGGTGCGTTTCAAGTGGGCGTCGGCATTGTCTTCGGTTCCGTTGTGCGCGTATTGGGCATGCGGATGCTCGGGGGCGAGTTTTTCCAGCCATTTTTCGAAGTCGCGGTGCAGGCCGGATTCGTCGTCATTAATGAACACACTGGCTGAGATGTGCATGGCATTGACCAGGCAGAGCCCCTCGCGGATGCCGCTTTCCGAGAGGCATTGCTCGACTTGGGGAGTGATGTTCACGAAGGCGCGGCGTTTGGGAATTTCGAACCAGAGTTCCTTGCGGTGGGATTTCATCTCCGCAAAAAACCACATCTCCCTCATGAAATGCAATCGCCGGACTTGCGATGACTCTGAAAAGGTGGTCATTTGATCACCATGAGCGAAGCTCTCACATCAAAACAAGAGGCCGTGCGGGATTTTATCGGGACCTACCATCAACGCGAAGGCGTGGCGCCTTCCTTACGGGAAATCCAAGCCCACTTTGGCTTTGCAAGCCCGAATGCCGCCGCCAAGCATCTCGCCGCCCTGCGTCGCAAGGGCGTGCTGCAACACTCCGCCCGCCGCGCGAGGGGGCTGGTTTTATCGGAATCCGCAGGCCGTCTCATCAGCGAGATTCCTATTCTCGGCGCGATTCCCGCAGGGCGTCCGCTCGCGGAGAGCGAGCAGCGCGAGGTCTGCGTGCGTGTGGACCTCGACACGCTGGGAATCCCAAAAAACGCCCGCACCTTTGCTCTCAGAGTGCGTGGGGACTCCATGACCGGGGCGCACATTCTGGATGGGGACATCGTGATTCTGGAACTCAAGCCCCCGGCGCACGGACGCGTGGTGGCGGCGCTGATCGATGGCGAGAGCACGCTCAAAACTTTTCTCGTCCGTGCCGGCAAACCCTATCTCCGCGCCGAAAATCCCGATTACCCCGACCTGATCCCTGCGCAGGAGCTCGTGATCCAGGGA